>JAMCPS010000183.1 GCA_023379705.1 Campylobacterota bacterium | reverse complement strand
CGGTAAGTTTATCAATATCAGTTCCAATTAAATTCTCGAAATTCGGATTTGCTAATCCCGGATCACTCAATCTGAAAGAAGATCTGTGTATACCGTTATTACTTGCCGTCCCATTGAATAAATCTGATGGAGTATTATATGCATCAACTAGAGACGTTGGCACCCCAGCTGAATTAGTAATGGTCGCACCATCGTAAATCCCGGCTTCACTCTCACCACTATAAACAAAAAGGTTGGAGGTGACTGCTCCGCTTCGCGGTGTTAAAAAACCTGAAGCAACAGTGCTTACCTGATTTGGATAACTTGAATCACCGTCAAAAACAACTTGAAACCCATCATATATAGAGATATTGTTAAATATACGATTATTATTTTGAACCACCACCAAAAGCATCCAGGAAGCAAATTTATTTGTTCCTGTGTCTGCTTGTATATTTGCTCCATAATACTGACCTGCACCCCCAGATTGAACCAATGCAGTGACATCAGCAGATGCCCCATAATCATAAGGATCATCCTCTGGAAAATAATCAAAATTTTCTGCTGTTATCGACTGGTAAGTAGTGGAAGCAGGTGTTCTAAATTTAATATTTTGCGCATTGGATTTTTCTGTATTATCAGGATTGATCATTCGTGCTGACCAATACAAACGAGCCCACAAAATGGTATCATCGGGCTGTAAATCCAAACGAGCCATGGATGAGCTTGTAATTCCACTTGTAGTGGTGGTTGTATCGACATTCGCAAAATATTGAGTAATGCTGTTATTTGTAGCTCCAATTGTTGGCTGTGTGCATGCTCCACCATTCACACTGTTTCGACACAGCAACTGATTTCCAATCATAAGCAAATTTCCTCGAATGTTAGTGGAACTTTGTCCTCCAATTTCTCGTTTAGTAAATGGCCGCACTCCATCAACCAAGGTAAATGATGAGACAAAATTATAAAGAGCTACAGTCTGATTGTTTCCTGGTTCTTCAACTTTGACATAATAAGTTCCTGGCGTTAAAGTTCTTGTAATGATAAAATTATTATCGCCCGTGTTTGTCACTATCACGTTTGTGCCCGTACTGTCATACAAAGTACCCCGTACATCACGTGAGGCAGAGGTCGACTTAACTGTCAACTGTCCCGTTTGCGTTAAAACGATTTTAAAGTAATCTAAATCTTCTTTGGGATCAATAGCTAAAGTATTCGTTGTGCTATTTGGAGCCACTTCCAACGCATCCGCATAAGTATTCCCAATATCAGGTGATTCTCCCCAAGCCGAAGCACTCATCAGCGTTATCATTATAATGGCACCAAACCAATGTTTAATAAAAGATTTCATCACATCCTCCTAGGGATTTTTAGGGCACTGCACAATTTGGGCTCGGTAGCATCTATGCGTAAACCCAATATTCACCAATTATACAGTATCGACCAAAACACTGTCTTTTTAAAACTCTACTCGACCAATGCTAAATGAGAGTGAGCACAACTTATATTAGTTTATTCCTATCATTATTAAAAAGAAATTAAGATTAGTATTTATTTCTATTGTATCTCATTTATTTTTACCTGTCTCTTGACGTTTGTTATTTGTATGTTATAATCAAATTTCTTACAATATTAGCACAAGGTGGATTCCATGAATATTTCTCTCGTCGGACGTCATATCGAATTAAGCGATGCCAATAAAGAACATTTAATGCGTTCTATTGAAACACTCGAAAAATTTCATCTCGACCTTATCAGCGTCAGTGCCGTAGCTTCCATGAATGAACGTAAAAAAGGGGTAACTATAGAGTTTACCATCAATATCGCCGGTAAAAATACGATTGTGATCAGCCAGCGTGATGACGATTTGTACGCAGCAATCGATATTGCCGTTGATCGCGCCCAAAAAGCACTTCGCCGTCTTCACGAAAGAGAAAGTGACCATCGCCATGTCGGTATCAATGAAGCCAAAGCCGCTGCTGCCGTTCCTGTAGATCTACACGCTATGAGCGAGGGGATGGAAGATGAAATTGTCCCAACAGAGCTCGTTCTCTATAAACCTCAAGAGGTTGGAGAAATTATTGAAACACTCAAAGAGAGTACCAAAGTTTTTGAAGTCTTTATGGACATTGAGGGAAAAATGCGTGTCATGTACAAACGTAATGACGGAAAGTTTGGACTGTATTAACTGCTACCCATACTTTTCTTTTTCATAAGAAAAGTATGCAAAAGAAAATCGCCTCCACAACAAATCGCTGTCGGTACGCCTTCGCACGTATGCGGGCGACCTTGCTCATTGTGTGTTGCGGAGGCCTAAATCTTTTTTTCCAACCACATTTTTACTTCTCTAACGATTTCTTCATCTTCACCCATATCTGCCCAACGAAACTTATTCCCGCTTTGGAGTCTTCCTTCGAGCAGATCACCGCTTTTACGAAATTTTAAATCCAGTGCGGCAATCTCAAAACCGCTCATACAGCTGCCAAACGATTGCAACCGCTCATTTTTCCCTGTTGTGTTGGTATATAAATAACAATATCCCTGCAAACCCGTGCGACTGACACGTCCGCGCAACTGATGAAGCGTTGAGAGTCCCAAACGCTCTGCCCCAACGATCACCACCGTAGAGAGGCGCGGAAGCGAAATACCAACCTCTACGACCGTGGTTGCCAGCAATATCGAACCCGATTCTCTAAAATCAATCAGGACCTGCTCTTTTTCTTTGTCTTTTCCATGCGTAACATAGACGTTCTCAAATTTGTTCTCCCAATAGCCACGCGCTTCTTCGATACTTTGGTAGTTGATGCTTTCGCTTTGTTCAACCAGCGGATACACGATCAAGACTTGATGGTTTTGATCAATCTCAGTGCGTATATGTTCCAATAAGGCTGTAAAATCGTTTTTATGGATTATCTTCGTAGCTATGTTTTTAACAAACGGTGTTTGAACGATCAAACTCACATCAATATGTGCCGATTCAATCATGGCAAGCGTTCGCGGTATCGGTGTAGCCGAAAACTGCAAAAAATGGGGCGGTGTGTCATTATCCGTGAATTTTGTGAGGGCATGGCGCTGTGCGGTGCCAAAACGGTGCTGCTCATCCACCATTACCAAAGCACATTGCGGCATAGGACGATGCAAAACCGCATGGGTACCGATAATAAAGTCATATGCGTCCAAAGAGCCTTTTTTCGTTGCACTCGTTACCAATACTGTTTTAAGATGCGGTAAATACTTCTGTGCCTCTTCATACAACTGATTGGCTAAAATAGTTGTGGGTGCCATCAAAAGCGAACGATGCGGCTGCATTAAAATGACCGAGGCAAAGATCACCATCGTTTTACCTGATCCAACATCCCCTACGATCATGCGGCGTGCGGCGTTAGGAGCGCGAAGATCATTAGCTATATCAGCAATCGCATTTTGCTGATCGTTCGTAAGCTCAAAGGGGAGGCTTTTCATCCATTGGGCTGCATCACCTTTTGATCGATACTGCGTAGGATGAAAGCGGCGTTTATGGCGAAGTTGCTTCATGTAATCATACAATTCAGCGAATTTAAGGGCATGAAGCTGTTGTTCATTCAAAGGTTTGGGCTGTTTTGGGAAATGAATTTCATACAGCGTTTGTGCTATTGTTTGTGGAAGTCCCTCAGCGCCTAACGCCTCAACGGTAAGTGTTTTTTCTACCAAACGGCGCATAACATCGACACGTAAGGGTGTTTTATACATAGGAGCGATGGTACCAATGCCTGTAACTTTCACAGGTTGCATCATCTGCCAACGTCCCTGTTCTAAGACCGCTTTGCCGCTAAAAAAGCCACGTGCAGCTTTTGGAAACTGATGTATCATATAGGGTTTTGGGGCGAAAATTACCCCCTCGAGCATTACCTCTAAATTATGGACAAAAAAAGTAATCTTGAGGGTTTTAGGCGTGCGCACAACATGTTCAACCGTAGCATCAATAACACACAAAGCGTTATGAGTTAGTTCATGGCTGAGACGGCGGTCTTCGAAACTGGAGGGGGCAAGGATACTCAGTGCTGTAACACTTTTCACCCCTAATGTGTGAAACTTTTTGGCGGTATCCTCGTTACTTGGTAACAATGGCGTAGCTGAGATCGCGGATTTCACCATGGCGTTTGATAAAGTCATTGAGATCATCAAGCGTCAATTCGCCGATCTGTTTGAGCTCTGTGAGCGAATGTCCTAATGGTTTGCCTCCGTAGTATTCACTAAAAGTACGTCCAAGACGCTGTGAAAGTGTTTCTACCCGAAGCGGTTCTGAACCCAACATAAACTTGCGGGCTTGATCCAGTTCTGCTTGGGTTACACCGCTTTTTACAAAGGTGTCGATCACTTCAGCAACGGTCTTTTTGGCTTCCGCTTGAGACTCCAGTTTGGTCTGGAGGTAGCCGCTGAAATAGGTATGCGTTTTAGCCACACTCAAACGTGAATAGGCAGAATAGGCCAAACCGCGCTTGACACGAATCTCTTCCATCATACGGCTTCCAAATCCGCTTGAACCTAAAATAAACATCGCCACACGGGATTTGTAAAACTCAGGATCTCCCTCACGCATCGCGAAGGGGGAACCGAAATACAAATAGGCTTGCTCGGTACTTGAGCGTTTTAGAATCGACTCTTTCGGTGTTTTGCGTGGCTCGTAATAACGTTCTTTTGTCTTTGCCCCTACGCTGAAATCACGAAGCAGGTGCATCACTTTTGCTTTGGCAGCTTGAGCATCAATGTCACCGCCAATGACGACAATGGCATTGGATAAAACACGGTGCTCTAATAAAAAGCTTTTGACTTCCTCAAGCTTTAACGCAGCGATTGATTCTTTCGTACCGATGTTAGGGGTAGCTATAGGGGTTCCCTCAAAAAGAATCGCTTTGAGTTCATCGGAGGCTACCGTATCAAAATCGGCTTCTTTACGTGCAATGTCACTGAGGGCTCTGGTTTTAACTTTTGCCAGTGTTTCTTCTGTGAGATTAGGTT
>JAMCPS010000182.1 GCA_023379705.1 Campylobacterota bacterium | reverse complement strand
TCTCAAATCAATCTTCAATGATCCAAATCCAGGTAGTGTCTGAAGCGTTTTGTTTCCCTCTTTGAGTTCAAATCTCAAACTAAGATTATCAATCGTCCCCAGATCATGACGTAAAATCAAAAATTCCAGACGCTCACCTACTCTAAGGGGACTAATGCATAAAAGCTTCTCTGCTCCTTCAATAATCACATCAATACTGAATACAACACTTTCATCGAGCTTTCCCTCAAAAGCAACATAAACGGCATCATGATCAAATCCATAATAAAGATAATCTATAGGGCCTCGTACCTTATCCATTGCGCCAAACACTTTTTTCTCATCAACACTTCCGCATCCCATCCATCCAAAAAAACGATTTTCATCCCTATTGAGCTTGGGAGAAATACGATTTGAAGGTCTTATCCATGCTTGTTTTTGAGATTTTGAGGAGATAATAGGGGTTAAAAGATCATGAGGTATCGAAGCTCCTATAAGCTTATAGATTTCGATTAAATGCCCTCGAAAAAGTGCATCAAATTCATGCGAAAAATCGGTGTTATGATCCTCTCCATACCACCAAAACCAATCACTGCATTCAGAGGCTAAAATATGATATTTGATCTGCTTTTTGGTTTCATAACTTAGTCTCGCTTCTAATTTCTCAAAATCACGCCGTGTTCGAAAAATGAGTTCCCACGCCCGATTCTTTTCATGATGTCCTGCCCAAGTGTCAAATGTTCCGTGTATCCATGTACCAGGATGAAGCTGTTTGAGTGTCATTATGTCGGATTGTTGTGCGACTTGATCCATTGTGATTGTTTTACACCAATTGGAGTCATTTAACGCTCTATACAACCCCTGAAAAAAATCTAATCCGTTGTTAGGGTAAAATTCCCACGCATTTTCACCATCAACTATCACAAAAACATTCGGCTCTTTCTGAGCCATAGCAATCGCATGAAGTTGCTCCATAAAATGTCGGCTCGCATCTTCACCACTTCGATGTCTGTACTCAAATCCTATCATGTCACTGAGTGCATGGTCACGAAATCCTATAGTAACATCACTGTAGCGATAAGGCTTGTAACACAAAGCTCTGTCATTGTTTTGAAGCGAACGATACAAAATTGCCTCATCGGTTGCGATCCATTTAATTCCCTCTTTTTGATAAATTTCTACACTTTTCTCATCCACTGCACCCTCAGCTGGCCAAAAACCTTTTGGTAAACATCCAAATGTTTTCTTATATAAATCGATTGAAAGACGTACATGCTCTATTGCATCATCACGCAAATTGTAAGCACCCTCTGGGATTACAGTCGCATCATTGGCTTTTGAAGCATTTTGCATATCAATGAGCAACGGAAGTATCGGATGAAAATAAGGAGTCGTTGAAACCGAAATGATTCCCTTCTCCTGAAGCGAGCCATAAAAAGGGAGAATCTCTGCTACAAAAGTGGACAATGACAATAAAAGACGCTCTTTATCCTCTTGGGTAAATCCGTGTTTTTGTTTTAGTAACTTTTTTACTTCGTTGTTATGCAGCCGAAGGTAGTTCCCGCACCAAGCTAGGACAAAAACCACCTCTAGATCGATTAACTCTTCGTCGCTAAAAGAATTACGATAATAGAGATCAACATATCTATCAATGGGGCGAACCATGGTTTCAAACTGCATTGCGGTGATCAGTTTTATGATCCAATCGCGCTGTGATTTTTCCAATAATGATGGATGTAATGCCCACAACGATAAAAAATAATCGTATTTGAGTGGTTCACTATAAAGATTAAGCTGTTCAATCAACGATGCGCTGAGATTAAACGTTGCCCTCAAATGAGGATACTCACTCATCAACCAAGGCATCTCATAGTAGTCTTTGATGGCATGCAAAAATACCCATGGCATACTCATCACCCCATCACTTCCCCTATAGTCGGGCTGATGCATATGCCAGAAAAACGAGAGGTTTAGTGATGGCATTTCCATTAGGATATTGACCACTGGGCGATTTTATCTTTGTACGTTTGAGTGTAGTGCTCCCCTTTTGAATCACTTTTTGCTTGTATGGTCAGATTTAAATAATCTCCATATTGATCGGGAATCATCAGCACCCAATCATCTTCATTCAGCCAAATTTTTACCCCATCGAGAGTTGAAGACTCTTTGCCTTTGGCATCTTCCAAGAAACGGCGCATCATTTTTCCTTTGAGTGCTTGAGTACATGGAACCTGTATCGTTGTATAGAAAAAATGTGGCAATGAATCAATGATTTCAGAAATTTTCACCCCATGCAATACAACCATTTCGAGTATCTTCAACGTCGCATACATAGGATCACGATGAGTTGAAAACTCGGTAAAAGTAAAATTTCCCTCTCCGGTGGCTACTAAATCATACGTTTTCATTTTTGAGGACATAAAATTCGCATATTTCCCCCGCTCGATCTCTAAATGATCGAAGTAAACAATATCCGCGGCCCATGTCGGGAGAAAGACCCTCTTTTTTGCACCGACAGCTTTGCCTTCCATGTTTAAAAGACTCAACACAACATACAAAGCGGTTTGCTTGGAAAGCGGCTCTCCCTTATCACTCATAATATCAAGTCTTTGTTCATGTGGATAGAGGATAAATCCGGCATCGAGCTTAAGTGCTTGAATGACAGCACCCATATCTACATGTGAACGTTTAATTAATGTGTTGATATTAGAGAGACGATGTTCGTCCTCATAGGCATTAAACATAATGTGTTCAATACCTAAGTCATTCAAAATCTCTGGAAAAACATCAGATGCTAACCCATGCATCAAATCAACTGCAATTCGACAATCAAGACATTTAAATCGATGCGATTGGAGAATCACTTCCATTGTGTTTTTGTATTCATCGTATTTACGTTTATGATCAAGTTCAAAAATTTGCCCGATTTGTGAATAATCAACCCGTCGAAAGATCTCTTTAAAAAAAGCTTTTTCAACTTTTTTAGCAACATCATTGTTGATACGCAATGCTTCATTGTTATAAAACGAAATGACCGTACTTGTAGGATCATCGATTTTTTGATTAAAATGGACCCCGGCCGTGTAATTATCATGAGAAGATAGCGTATTACGCATGACCGATGAAGAAATTGCGTTACACTCAATAACATCAATCCCAGCAGAGAGCAATCCCCCTAAAAATGCCCGTTTTAACATACGTGAGCTTTTATCATAGTGGCGCGAGACCAATACCGTGGACCCTACTGGTAATTGCGCGCCAAATGCTTCAGCGAGTTTGGTGGCCATTTCACAAGAGAGCTCAACATTCGATTTACCGACGACCAATCCATCTTCAAAAATAGAATTTTTATATTTACTCCCCAAAATCACACTTCGGCTGACGATAGCAGCATCTTCAATAACCTTATTGGGCCAAATTGTCACATCCTTTTCGATAGTAACAAGCTCTCCGATCTCGCACCCCTGCGCTAAGATCAATCCTGATTTTGCTGTCACGTTTTTTCCGATTAAATTATTGCAGCAGATGACACACCCATCAAGTTTTGCATTTTTCCCGATCTCAACATCGTCCCAAATAACTGTATTGGCTATTTTCGAAGAGTCCCCGATTATTACATTGTTACCAATGACAACATTGCTGAGCTTGGATCCTTTCTTAACCACGACATTCTTGCCGATAAGGACGACTCCAATAACTTCAACGCTCTCATCTAGAGTGTTATCTTCTTCACAAATCAATACTCCATCCAGATATTTTACCACTTCTCCGCCGATATTAAATTTGATCTTCCCTGCTAAAATATCCTCGTATACATCACGATAACTCTCAGGATTTCCAACATCACGCCAGTACCCTTGCGCATAACCCGCCATCAAATCAATCCCTTGTTTCATCAATAAAGGGAATAGATCTTTGGCAAAATCAAAGTTTTCGTTTTTTGGTATGTATTCTAATATTTCAGGCTCAATAATATAAATCCCTGTATTGATCGTATCACTAAAGACTTCGCCCCAGCTTGGTTTTTCAAGAAACTTCTCGATTTTCCCTTCTTCATTGGCGATGACTACCCCAAATTCAAGAGGATTTTCAACCGATGTGAGCGTGATGGTTAGTTTCGATTTTTTGGATTTATGATAATCAAAAATTTGCTGGAAATCGAAATCGGTAACCAAATCACCGCTGATAATAATGAAATTTTCATCCCCGATATATTCTTGTGCTTTTTTCACCGCACCCGCAGTCCCATAATCATCGTCAGGAACAACATAGGTGATATTGATTCCCCATGCACTTCCGTCTTTAAAATAATTTTTGATAATTTCGGGTTTGAAATAAAGAAGGATAATAAACTCTGTTATACCTAAGTTTCGCAGACTGACGATGGTATGCTCCATCATTGGACGATTCATAATAGGCAACATAGGCTTTGGGATAGAGTTTGTAAGAGGCTGAATTCGTGTTCCAAATCCACCTGCCATAACTACAGCTTTCATTAATATCCTTTTAAATTAGTTCATGATTCCAATATATTATATACCATCAATCGCAAAATGTGCAGCACCCAATAACGCCGTATCTTGATTTAATGAAATTTTGATTTCTATGCCTCTTAGCATCTCCTCAAAACGACCCTTATTTATGAATGCGTTTAAAAAGCTATCTTCCAACATTACTGATAACAATTTCGGGGCAATTCCACCCCCAATATATACACCTCCAAGAGACATACTTTTTAATGCCAAATTACCTGCTTCCGCCCCATATATCTCGACAAAAAGTCGCAATACTTCCATACACAATGGATCATGATCCAGCAAAGCGCATTGACTAACCATGGCACTTTTATCGATGGCATCTTCGATCTTTTTATGGCAGGCCGATTTTAAAAGAGGATTTTTTTCACGCAAAAATTCAAAAAGATTATGTATCCCAGGTCCTGACAAAATCCGTTCATAACTCACATGTCCGCCATGTCGATAACGCATCCACTGTAGTAATTCATCTTGTTGTACGGTTGCAGGAGCAAAATCAGTATGCCCTCCCTCAGAGCCGATGGGATGGTAGCGTTGACCGTCCCAAAACAACATTGCTTCTCCTAAGCCCGTACCTGCTGCGATAACGGCACGATTTCCATTTACAACGCGTCTCGTTGGATTAATCGTAACAAATTCATCCTCTTGTAAATAAAGCATACCGTATGCAGTCGCTTCCAAATCATTTAACAAATGAATTTTCGATATTCCAAAAAAACTTTGCAAATCTGATGTCGCAATTTCCCATGGTAAATTGGTCGTACGGCAACGCCCTTCAATAATAGGCCCTGCTATACCAAAGCACACAGAATCGATCGAAGAAAATTGTATTTTTTCATGAAAAGCAAAGACCACATCTAAAAAAGAGGGGTAGTCTCGACTGGCATACTGCTGTTTTTCAATACATTCAAGTGTCCCATCTCGTAACTCATACAAAGCGAAATTCGTTTTTGTCCCGCCAATGTCTCCCGCTAGTATCATCTTATCTCTCCTGCTTTTCAGTCTCTTCAACCGTCAATAGATACATAAAGGTTTCAATAAAAATTTTATCAACTTCTAGAGGGGACAACTTATACAAAGCCTCCCATGCAAGCGGACGTTCTTCGTCATAATTATCTAACGAATGATTTTTTTGCCATGCCAAACGAACCGCATGGCCAATCAAAACATCTAAAACTATGTCATTTTCAACATGAAATTCACTATTTGCCTTCCATAACCTGCAAAGACTTTCAATCATTTCAATATTTAATTGACGATAATCAGAGGCACTTATCCCTTGTAATAATTCATCGATTCTAAGGGCAAAACTTTGTTCACCCGGTGTGGATTCAAGCGTTAATTCCGACCCTATACGGCTTTGCAAGCTGTATTTATCTCCTATAACCAAACCTTGGCATTGTCGTAGCAAGTACCATACATCATTATAAAAACTTGGAGATATACCGCCCATCATTCCCATCTGTAATCGCCACTGACGCCAATCATCCACATCGGTCAATTCAGCTTCTGAAAATGATGTTGTACGAATGACATCTAGAATCGGTATTCCAGAGACATGTAGGTTCTCTTGATCAACAAGTTGCGTTACTTCACGAGTAAACGATTTTAAAATTATGCGGAGATTGTTGTAAATCGTATGTGGGGTCATACTCAATAATATTTCGTACGATTCTCCTATCGGTAACCCTTCTTTACGGCTAATTTGTCCTACCAGCAGCTGAACGAAGTACCAAGTTCTAAGTGTTATCATATTACTAAAAAGTTCCGGTTCAATACGAATAATATGTCCTAGATGCAGCATTATCTCTTGCGTTATGACTCTTTCGGCTGGATTGTCGCCACAAGATTCATAGATGATATCCACAATTGCTGAGCACTCAAATGGTTTTGAAAAAGTTGCCTTTTCATTGTACGCTCGACCAACGGCAATACGCTTCTGACGTATTACAATATCCAATAATGCATCCTCAAGCCTGTCATCAGATTTTCTAGCAAGATCAGCCATACGACGGACAACAGACCAGTCATGACACACCATGGCAGATTGATACAACTCCTCCACAATATAAGAAAGTGTCAGGTACTCATCAACAATACATATCTCATAATCACTGCCATGTCGCTCCCACAAAAAACAAATCAGATTAGCTTGCAATTGTCGGTTGCTATCTTTTAAAAACTCTTCTATCAACAATGCATCATTCATTGATTTATATCGCTGAATTTCATCTGCGCTCAGTGGTTGAGAAATCTTAGTGACAGAGCAAAACATAGAGATATTTTTACTTGTATATTCCAATGGCGTTTCATGCAAATTGACATCCTGAATGTAATCCATGCGTTCCACAGAAGCGGTCGTTAGCAACTGACCCAACGGACCTGTTTTGATAATCGTTGAATCACATTCTCCTTTTTGGAAATCATTTAGCAACTCCAACACAACATCTTTCTCAGATCCATAAAGCATATCTTCGCGTATCATGAAAACAACAATCGGTTGCCCTGGCTGATCCCAATGCATCGCAAGAAACTTTAGTGAAGAACGAAAATATTCAACCAGCAGTTTATTGTCATAAGTAAAATAAAATCCTTTTGGATTAAAATAATAAGGTAAAAATACAATCTCTTCCTTGGCAAGCAAATGCAAACGAGAGGTTGTGATCGTACGAGCCACCAAAAATGGTCGTCCGCTTAACCCAAGTTTTTTATTTTGTCCCAATAACGTATGAAATTTAGCAAGTTTCGATGCATGCATTACTCTAATTGGTTTAACATTATCCAATGTTTCACTGTTAAATCCTAGATTTAGCAACTCCTGCTTCAGTATTTCATTTTCTGCCAAAACAGCAACCATAGGATGTGTTACTCGGTTATGTCCAATTCGTTCACGACGACGCAAAGGATCAATATCACTAGGACGCAGTATACCGTCCGTAATCATAGCACTGAGCAAATATAAACTTTGCGCCCATACTAGCGGAACATTTTCATTTGGTATACGAGCTTGACTTCCTGGATTTAATTTTTCAGCCGCAATTAGCTCTTTTGGAACACTATACAGTTCTGGTAAAAGCTGAAAACCATCCTCTTCAACAAACAAAGGCTTAAGTTTGTTTTGCCATTTTTTGATATCATCTGCATCTTCACGCATGACTGCATCCAATAGCAAATAGGCAAAAAATAGCGGCCATTCCGATTCAATATTTTCAAATTCACGCAATTCCGAGGGCTCGTAATACAAACGAGAAGGGTCTTCAATGCTGCTTTGATGTCCGTCCAGTAAAAAACGTTTGCACCCATAGTTTCCGGCTAATTTATGGATAATTTTTTCTCTCGTTAAATCAACCAAACCCTTATCTTCAACGGCATACGCAGGGTAGCCTATAATACTCAACAGTGCTGAATCACTCTCTTTTGAATTAGATTCACGAGGAAGCAGTCCATGCAGCGTGAACCGTGAACGGGCAATATCATTATGAATAACGTGGATAACCGCCTCTTGACTCGCAATATTACCAAATAAATTAAATCCATCCAGTGCTTCAAGTGCCGCTTTTGCCATCCCCACTGAGCTGCAGTTGATCTCTGTGGAGCCGTGATTGATCTTATTGCCACGCTCCCATATTCCAAAATCTGGAGCACAATACGTTCGGCTGACATAATGGACCAGATTTTGTATAAAATTGACTTCATCCATGGTGTAAATGATACGTAAACCCGATGCAGTCATTTGAGCAATCATCAATAGATACAAAGATGTTGCATCAAGCTGTAAATGACCCCATTCATCATCTCCAACTACCGCTAACCCACTACTGGTACCGTATTTCGCATGCAGTGCATCAATCGGATTAAGCGATTGTTTAAATGCCTCCACTCTGCTGGATTGTCGCATCATAGCTGCAAGCAATCCTCGCATAAGCTTAACCGTACTTTGATGCAATACGTAACTGCGATGGTTATCCGCATTATGCTTGCGATACGATAATGAAAGTCCCCAAACACACAGAATACTGTAAACATTATCTCGAACCCATGCATCCGTATAATCACCATGTGCTGTTACGGCTGTACTTGCTGGCAACAACCCTGTGATCGGGTCTTGCCGTGATAGTATTATTTTATCAACAGCATGAAAGTGATTTTCAAGTGATAAATTGAGTAATATTTTATTGTTTATCATTTAGAGTTTATCTTTTCAAAAGCTTCTTTGCATAGTTTCGTTATACGAGAGAAATTTTTATCCGCAATAGCTTCTTTAGGAACAATCCAACTTCCACCAACGCATAAAACATTCTTGAGAGATAAAAAATCATTGACGTTGATTAAACCAATTCCACCTGTAGGACAAAAAAACATCGAATCAAAAGGGCCAGAAAAAGCCTTAAGTGCTTCAACGCCACCAGCAACGGTTGCAGGAAATAGTTTACAATGATGAAAACCGTTGTTCTGCGCCATCATCACTTCAGAAGCGGTTGCAACACCCGGTATCAATGTCGTATTCAACCTAACTGAACTCTCCATAAGTTCGATACTGATACCGGGGCTAAAGACAAATTGTGCCCCATGATCGACTGCTTGTTGAAATGTCAATGCATTTACAACCGTGCCGGCACCTATATTCATTTGTGGCAACGACTTTGCAATCGCTTCAATAGATGCCAACCCTGCATGGGTACGAAGTGTAATTTCCATGAGAGAAATACCCCCTTCCAAAAGGGCATCAGCAAGCCTCAAAGCATCCTGCGCATCTTCCAGTGCTATAACGGGGACAATAGGTGAAATTTGCATAATCTCTTTTGCGTTCATCCTCTCTCCTTACCAACAATATCAAAAATACTTGCACCCTCTTCTGCATTAGAAACTGCTTGTCGTATGGTGGCAAAAAGCTCACGACCAAAGCCGTGGTGATTATGAGTTAAATTCACAAATTCACTCTCTCGTTTTTGAAGTATTTCCTCTGCTACTAACAATGTCATATTTCCATTATGAATATCCAAACGGATACGGTCACCCGTCACAATCTTAGACAAAATACCTCCATCGGCAGCTTCTGGGACAATATGAATGGCTGAAACAACTTTTCCCGAAGCACCAGACATCCGTCCATCGGTCACAATGGCAACCTTAAAGCCACGATCCTGCAAAACGCCCAGCGGAGGCATTAAACCATGAAGTTCCGGCATTCCATTTGCTTTTGGTCCCTGATAACGTACAACCGCGATGAAATCTCGTTCCAATTCACCGTTTTTAAACGCCGATTGCAATGCTTCTTGAGAATCAAAGACGATCGCTTCGGCTTCCATATCAAAAAGTTCCTCTTTTAATGCCGACGTCTTGATCACACCGCGCCCAATATTTCCCTCTAATAGCTTCAATCCACCCTCGTTACTAAAAGGCTTTAAGTGACTAGAAATAACTGACGTATCGCGAGATAATCTGGGACCAATATCAAATCCAAACGAACTATCTGAAATGCTTGGTTCGACAATATAATTCTCAAGTCCTTTACCAACCACCGTCTCAACATCGTCGTGAACAAGCCCTGCATCAAGAAGTTGAGCAATCACAACACTCATACCACCCGCGTCACGAAAATGGTTTACATCGGCTTGTCCATTTGGATACATTCGACACATCAGAGGGGTAACTTTTGAAATCGCATCAAAATCATTCCAATTAAGCTCAATCCCCGCAGCTCTTGCCATCGCAATAAGATGAATCGTATGATTACTAGACCCACCTGTCGCCATTAGACCTACAATTGCATTCACAAAACTGCGCTCATCAATAATGGAACTGATTGGCTTATAATGTCCATGTGCCTCAGTCATGGTCAAAATTGTTTTGGCCGCATGTTGTGTTAATGCTTCTCTAAGCGGTGTATTGGCGTTAACAAAAGAGCTGTTTGGCAGCTGCAGTCCCATCATTTCCAAAAGCATTTGATTTGAGTTGGCTGTACCAAAAAAAGTGCACGTTCCACTGCTGTGATAAGAAGCAGCTTCTGCCTTGAGTAATGCCTCTTCACTGACCAAACCTTGCGCAAATTCTTGACGGATTTTCGATTTTTCAGCATTGCTTATCCCGGATGGCATTGGTCCTGCCGGTACAAAAAGTGCCGGAAGATGACCAAAAGCCAGTGCTCCAATAAGCAAACCCGGAACAATTTTATCACACACACCAAGATACATCGCGCCATCGTATACATTGTGCGAAAGAGCAATCGCAGTCCCCATAGCAATGTTGTCACGGCTAAAAAGACTCAGCTCCATTCCCGGCTGTGACTGCGTCACTCCATCACACATAGCAGGCACTCCCCCTGCTACCTGACCTGTTGCCCCAGCATCCATCAAAGTACGTTTGATCAATGCAGGATAAAGTTTAAACGGCTCATGAGCTGAGAGCATATCGTTGTAAGCCGTCACGATGGCGATATTAGGCTGAATCATACCTGCAAGCGATTCTTTATCAGAATGACACATAGGTGCCATTGCATGGGCGAGATTACTGCAACCGAGTTTTTGTCGATTTACTCCATGTGTGACCGCATCATCCATTCGTTTCAGATAAATCGATCGACTCTGGTGTGAACGCTCACAAATATTATCGGAGATTCTCTTTATAACATCATGCATAGTACACCTCAATGTCTTTTATATCTTGATGCAAAACTGATCGAATCGGCATTGCATAACAATCACTGCCGTTTATGGCTTCTTGGAAAACTGCTTGTTTCTTTTTACCTTCAAAATGAAGATAAAGATGCTCAACACTCAAAAGTGCAGATAATGTCAAGCTCATACGCGCATGGGGAGCGCCTTGAGGTACCACAGCGACGCATAACGCCTTATTCTTCAGATCAAACGCTTCTGAGAGTTTTTCATTCAGTGGAAAAAGTGATGCCGTATGTGCATCTTCACCCATACCCAAGATTGCTACATCGCAGGGCCACAACAACTCCCTTACTACCTTGTCGCAGTGCGGTTGAGCCTCTTGAGGACTTAAATTTTCATAATACATTCCAACAAATACAGCACTCGAAGCCTTCTCTTTCATCAAATAGGTTTTAACAAACCTTTCATTGCTGTCCTGATGTGCAGGATCGACCCAGCGCTCATCACACAACCCGATACGAACGACTTCCCAATTAAGCTCTTTTGTGCTGAGCAATTCAAAAAGTGGCTTCGGGGTGTTACCACCCGAAACCAGTAACACCGCATATCCTTTTTGAATAATTGCTTTACTCAGATCAGCAACAATAGCATCCGCCAGTGCATTCAACAGATCACTTTGTACTTCAAACCCATGAAGATGAAGACGTTTATTCATCATTCCAGCTTGCACCATCTTGAACGACCAGCTGAATTGAAGCAGTTGGTCCATCCGTACCAGCTTGATAACTTTTCATCGGAGTTACATTATCAGCCCAACCTGCGAGTATCACATCCGCCCACTTCCATGCTGCTTCTACTTCATCCAAACGCATAAAAAGAGTCGGATTAGAACGTATCACATCCAATAAAAGTCGTTCATACGCATCAGGTTTACGGGTACTATCAATACGCGAATTGAGTTCCAGATCAACTTGTTGAAGGCGCATCTGATCACTCAGCCCTGGCACTTTATTCATAAGCTTCAGCTGTATACTCTCCTTTGGCTGAAGCGATATGACAAGTTTATTTTCTGAAATGCTATTCCCTTGATTCAAAAAAATTGAGTGAGGAACGCTCTTAAATTGAATCACAATCTCAGAATTGCGCTGACGCATCCGTTTGCCACTGCGCAAATAAAACGGCACTCCATTCCAGCGCCAGTTATCAATATCTACACGAAGCGCGGCAAAGGTTTCCGTATTGCTATGCTGCATTCCATCGCCTTCACGATATCCTGGAACAGGTTGTCCATCGATTGATCCTTGAGCATACTGCGCACGGACGGTCTTACGCTCAATGTCTGCAGCGCTCATAGGTCTTAGCGATCGCAGAACTTTCACTTTTTCATCACGTACACTGTCTGCGTGCAAAGAGTAGGGAGGCTCCATTGCAACAAGACACAGCAACTGCATCAAATGGTTTTGAATCATATCTCTCATTGCACCATACTGATCGTAATATCCCCATCGGCCTTCTACACCAACACTTTCAGCGACAGTAATCTGAACGTGTTCGATATTGTTTGCATCCCACAATGGCATAAAAATTCGATTTGAAAAGCGTAATGCCATGATATTTTGGACGGTATCTTTTCCAAGATAATGATCAATTCGGTAAATCTGTTTTTCCTCAAAATACTTTAACACTTCACTATTGATGAGTCTGGCAGAATGTAAATCCCGTCCGATAGGTTTTTCCAATACAACTCTGCTTTGAGGTGTTACTAATCCTAATATACTCAACGTTTTGCTGATAACCGTAAAAAAATCAGGAGCTGTAGAAAGATAATTGAGCCGCTCCCTTTGCGGATGCAAATCAAGTAACTTTTTGAGCCCTTGATAGCTTGATTGATCTTCAAAGCTAACCGTTACAACATGAAGCTGTTGCATAAAAGTTGCAAATTTCACTTCATCAAATTGATCCGGTTTCAAGAACTCAGTTAATTTTTCATAGATTAATGCGATATGTTCCTCGTGACTCATGTCAAAACGAGCAACAGTTATAATCCTTGATAAAGGGTCTAAATGGCCGTCGTTGGATAAATGATACAGCGCTGGCATGAGCTTTCTAAATGAAAGATCACCCTGCCCTCCAAAAATTACAATATCACATAATGTTTTATTTAACTGCATTCTTGGAGCCTTCTTCTTTAATCGTCTCATTAAACGTGATTATCTTAGGATTAATTGTAGCACTACTTACTCCCTACAACCTTACCCAAAGCTGTATA
>JAMCPS010000181.1 GCA_023379705.1 Campylobacterota bacterium | reverse complement strand
CATCAAATCCGGCAATCTTTTTCATAGCATCAGCCGTCAACACAGATACATAAAAAGTTTTATCATTGTTACGCTGGTAAATACCAAAACCCATCGGGATAAAGATACCCGCATCCGTATGGGCTCTGACCAATGAATCGGTAAGGGCTTTATGAAAAACGGTCAATAAATTAAATTGCGTAAAATCACTTTTACCAAACTGTTTTAAAAACGGACCATTCATGTCCGTATTTGACGAAATCACAAAGCCATTGGCTTCAAGTGCTTTCTCAACTACTGTTGCATTGATCTTTCCATCTGCGTTTTGCACACTGAAAATACGTAAATCACCTGCCCCATACAATGAGGCCATTCCTAAAATCAGCCATGCTAATAGTAATATTTTTTTCATTTCAACTCCTCTTTTTTTTTAAATTGTGTTTGTTGGGTTAGCGTATAGGGACATACACATAACCTTCGCTTTGTCTGTCAATGAGTCCGATAGTTGCAGTTGCTACGGGCGTGACAAAATCATAAATGTTTTCCTTTGGTATCTTGAGATAGTTCAGTCCTGCTTGACAGATATAAAATTTGACGTTGTAGTTATTGGCCAAGCTTCTGAGCCTTTTTTCAAATGATTCCTGCGTAGAGAGTAATTCACGCTCTTTTTTATACGGTGACGTTGAGAGGTTTTTGACAAAAAACTTATACGCATTACCATGTATCACTACGGCAACATCCAGCTCTTGCATAGTACCCTCATAATAATCCTTATTTTTGACAATTCCGCTAAGAACTTTTTGTTCAAATGCTTTTTGATCCCCCAATGTCAAATCAAAAACAACTTTCTTCAATCCCTCTTGCGCATTCAACAACATCGATAAACTCAAAAGCAATAACCATTTTTTCATACTATTTTCCTAAGGTCTGATATACGTGGCGCCTGATCGAATCTGTTCGATCACCTCAACGATTCCTGCAGTCACGATCTCACTTCCCTCGATAAGCTCATCGGGGTGTATTTTTTTCGTCTGCATCGTATTACCGCATGCCACAAATTTGACATCGTATTGCATAAGGGCTCTGACTCGGACTGAAATCTCTTTTTCACTTTTTAAAAGCGCTCTAATACCGTGATAATAAGCAACAATTTCCATTTCTACGTTCTCGGGACCGTAAAATTTGAGCACATTGTTAGCCGTACTCAGAACATGATTGATCGCTTCATCATCACCCGCACTGATCGAAAAAATAATCTGACGCGGATTATCGATAGAGGGGATTGGCTGCGCAAACTGCGTCTCACCATAGGCGGTGAAGCATGTAAAAACGATTAGAAAAAAAAATTTGATCATTCCCACTCCAACATACGGTAGGCAGCATCTACATTGCCGCGATGCAGTGTATCGTACATTTTCTGGGATTGATACTCTGGCATTTTAACCTTTTTAATCGTCTCATCCAGACCGATACCCGATACAATTGCCTCACGTACCTCCGTGCGCATCTGCGTGAGATACGCATACGTCATCTTTGCGGCATCCTTATCCGTACGGAATCCATGCCCGCCAATAACCGTCGTGGCCTTCAATGTGTCTAAATAATCCAAAGCATTAATCCAGCCGTTGATATCTCCGTCTCTCAGCGAAAGAATTCTATCATTAAAAACCAAATCACCGGCAAACAGGGCTTTGATCTTTGGCATGAAAACCACCAGATCTTTATCGCTGTGCGCTTTTTTCTTCATCAAATGCAATTCAATCGTTTGATCACCTATAGTCAGTGTCTTATCCTCACTGATGATTTGCGTAGGGCGTGTCGGCACGGTAAACTCGTATGCTTCTGGAGAGACATGGGTTTGGATTCGGGAAGGAGAATCAATGATAGAGTTATGAACAAAATCAACCGAACCCAAAACCATAACTCCCTTTTGAACAAAATAACCGTTACCCAACCAATGATCATCGTGAACATGGGTATTAATTACCAATTCAACAGGTAATGGTTTAATTTTTTGCATCGCTTTGTATGCCGCATCGGCATACAGATACGAAGAACCGCTGTCGATTACGACATAGCTCTTCTTGGTATCAATATAACAGGTGTTGACCATGTTGCCGTTATTGTTCTTATTCATCGCCTCAGGTTCGCCAAAAAAACAGGTGACCCGAGGGGTGATACGCTGAGGCTTGAGATCAAACTCAAACCCGCTCAACGTGCTTAGAAAGACAAGTAATGGCAACATCCAACGCATGTTTTATCCCTTAGAACAGGTAGTTAACTTCAAAACGATATTCGTTATATGAGTTATTGTCTACTACAGTGCCAGCTGAAGGCTTAGCATCAATGGTTGCGAAACGCACTTTAAACTCGGTATTCGGTACCGCTTTAAATGTTTGCCATGCATCCACATGGAAAATGTTACGGTCTGTAAAATCGGTAGATTTTGCAGCCACTTTAGCATCATCGAAATTCATATCAACATAGTCAGCCGCAATTTTCAATCCAGGAACCACTCCTGCTTTTCCGAAATCATACGCTGCTTTTACCATCCACGACTTGGTATTTGCAATCCAGTTCAGTTGCGCCATTGAACGAGTATATCCTCCCGTCGGGAACCCACGCCATGGAGCAATAATATCAGCATCATCAGAGACTTTTGAATATCCTGCCATTAATTCCAGCGGACCGTTAGCTGCTACCAAACGACCCATGAGGATACTACCATCAGCACTTTTTGCATTAGTATAACTACCAGCAGCAGTATTGTAAGCTGCGCCTGATTTATCTCTCCCTAAAGAACCATTCAAAGATGCACCGCCAATAGCACCCGCGCCATCATCCATTTGATTTAGATAACGAATTCCCGGTGTCAATGTCCACTTATCCCCAAGAGCGATTTGGTAATTTGCTTCTAGAATTGCCGTGTTCACAAAACCATCCAATCCAACATATTCACCATGTAGCTTTAAATTAGGGATAGATGTATTATCAACCGTCGCCAAAAGCATTTCAGGATTTAGATCTTCACCTACACTATTGATATTTTTAGTTGATAACCCTTTGTGAACACCAGAATCATCATTTCGATTGTACTTCTCAAATGCAATCAAACTGTGAAATGTTTGGTGATCGCGAAGTTTTTGTGACATGATATAGCCGGCACGTAGTTTCGTGTTAGGAATATCTTTGTTTTCAATCACTGCCGCTTCAAACGTGTTAGGAATAAATTTAGTGTCATTGGATGCCAGCATAACACTGTCGATTATTTGGCGACCTACTTTTACGTCTGTTTTGCCCGCTTTGTATTCACCATAGGCTTCGGCGAAGACACCGATATTACCTTCTGATCCATCTGCACGGGTGAAGTACGTATCTTTTCCTGATTTTCCGTAGTTTGCTGTAGAGCTAAATCCATCTTTATTGTCACCTAAAACTTGCGTCACTCCATAAAAACCAACCGTTGCACCAAATCCTTTGTAAAACCCGGTTTTATAGACCAAACTTCCACCCAAGCCCCACATCTTATTATCAGCTGTTGTGCCATCATTTTGATTATCCCAATCCCAAAAAAACGAGTTTGAACGTAGACGTCCATACACGTCACCCTCAGTGAACATTTCAGTGAATGAATTGACATCGCCCGGTGCTTTGGTATACTCAACTTGATAATTGCCTTTGACAACACGATCTTCTGTTTTAAGCGCATGCGCTGATGTAGCGAACAAACACGCAGCAGCGGCTGTAATACTAAGATTTACTAATTTCATTTAATCTCCTTAGAATAAACTTTTAACCGCGTTAGCAGCGTTTTGAACCCTTAGCAGGGCAACCACAATCGTAATCTAAAATGTTAACATTGCTGTTACCGCTAATATCAACCTTTTTTTGCTTTCTAATGTAATTAGCCGTTATATCATAAACAGGACGGGTCAATGCATCGTTTAAGTTGGTTCCTGCATTTTGCAGGTTTCCGCCCCATGATGAGACTTTGTAAACCTTGCGGTCATCCAAAGGTTTACCTTTTACCATGATATTGGTAATACGTTTTCCTGTAGACGCACCAACTTTAATATCATACGTCACACCGCCAAGACGACTCATATCGCCCCCTTGTTGGTAGAGAGGATTTGCATTGAACACGTTGTCCGCGATGTCCTCTAGAACATTACGTATCTGCAATCCGCCCATCTCAAACGTATAAACATTTGGATACGTAATCGCCGTCATATCATAGACATTGTCCATCGTAATTTGCTCGCCGCCTAGAACCGTAGTTCCCCAACGGTATCCCGGAGTAAACGATATGTCCGAATCCATCGCATCCATAATCGAGTCATTGATCAACTCATCAAACGGTGAATGGAACGTGTCGCGTTTGTACAAGATGTTTTTTGTCACACCCAGTATTTCACTAAGCTCTTTTTCATGCGGAGCGTAGAGAGAATTGACCAAATCAACCCCCTCCGGATCCGCAGGGATTAGATTGGCAGCAATCGGGATGAGTTTGTACTCGTACCCTTTGACTTTATGGTTTTGGATATCGATATCCAGACGTCCGACGTATTTGCCATGACTTCCTGCGATAATGATAACCGTACCATTGATAACCGTAGGACGCGGTGATGGGTCATGCGTATGGCCGCTGAGGATGAAATCAATCCCTTTGACCTGACGCGCGACCTCTTGGTCAACGCTGAATCCATCGTGAGATAGAAGAACGACACAGTCCACTTTTTCTTCTTTACGCAATTTATCCACATACGTTTGAAGCGTATCCAGACGCAATCCAAAACTCCACCCTTGGGTAAACTCTTTTGGATTTGCCGTAGAAGTAAACGGGAACGATTGACCGATGATACCGATTTTGGCACCACCGCGCTCTTCGATCGTGTACGGTTCAAAGATCAGTTCCTCATAATCATCGGCAAAGGAATCATCACCAATAATATTTTGGGAAATAAATTTCCCTTTGAGCATTTCAATGAGCTCTTTTACCCGTTGTTTTCCATAGGTAAACTCCCAGTGACCGACCATGACGTCTACGCCCAAGTAGTTTTGCGCCTGTACAATTGCTTCACCCTGTGTTTTGAGGGCAAGACCTGTCCCCTGCCATGTATCGCCCGAATCCAGCAACATAACATTATCCGCACCGCGCTCATTTTTGATATGGTTGATGAGGGTTTTCATGTGAGCGATCCCCCCCATTTTCCCAAATTTATGCGCTAACGCGTCAAAATTCATAAACGTGTCGAAATAGGCATCAAGGGTTTTACCCTTCATTCCATAGTGCTTCAAAAACGACTCACCGCACAAGAACCCTGGAGTTCCTGTGAGATTTGGAGCCGAAATCAATGTTGAGGGCTCACGCCAGTACATAGGCTTGATATGGGCATGCATATCACAGATGTGCAGTACCGTAACCTTACCTTTGGCTTTAAATCCATAAATATCTTTTAGTCCTACTTGATCGAGACGCGTAGGTGTTGATGCTGAACCAAGGGTTGGTAATCCAATCCCTAAAGCCGCAGCAATGTGAAAAAAGTCTCTTCGTGATACATCCATTGTCTTCTCCTTAACGCTTCAAACCAGGGATCTGGATTGTGTTACCTTTTCCCATATTCGTAACGTATACTTCAAGGGCAACCATTTCTTTTGAACCTAATGGCAACTCAGCCAAAAGCGCATTTTTCATACACTGCTGCATTCGCTTGTCAAATGACACCATCGCACTTTGTGTCATACGGTAAGCATGCCACGTTGATGCAGATGCCGTTACCGGTGAACCCAAATCAGGAAGTTCCTGCATACGCAAGCGTGATCCGATAATATCAGCACTGTGGCAGCTGTTACATGAAAGACCGCGACCACCGCGACGTTCTTCAAAAATACGCTTACCCATCACTACCATTTCTTCCATTTGCTTGTTTGCTTTGACATCAATGTTTGTCTTAAGGTCATTTGCCAGCGATTTGACATACGCGGTCATTTTAACCATCTCTTTGCTTTCAAGCTTTGGAACCTTTTGTCCACGATCTGCCATTGCCATTTGCAGCGATTGAGACAATGTCACAACTTTACCCGCTGCCTTGACCAAACGAGGGAAACCTGCAATTGTTTTAGGTAAATCTTTTACGCTAACCCCAAGTACCTTTGCATAAGCTTCTTGACCGATTAGAGAGTTAAACAACTCTTCACCCTCTGCTACATCCATAGCCGCAGGATTGTTTTCCAACATTTCAGCATACATCGCTTTATCAGCAGCATTCATACTCAATTGCTCATCTGCATTTAACATACTGCATAAAGCAAGTGAGAACAAAGCCGCGCAAATAGAAAGTTTACGCATAATTTATCCTTTTGGAGTAATGGCTATGGTACTCTCTACGCTATCGCCTTTGTTATCTTTTGCAAGAACTTTTAGTGTTCCTGCGCCTGAAACTTTCATGCTGATGGATAATACCGGGTTAACTGAAAGTGATTCCCATGTAACCATTTTAGTCAAGACTTTGCCGTTGAACAAAAAATTCACTTCATTAATATAGTGAGCAGGTACGGTTTGTCCTGAATCTTTGTCTTTACGCATTCCCGATTCCATAGGGTGCATTGCCATGAAATCGATTTTTACGATATCTCCGGTTTTATAATCTTTTGGTTTGATCTTAATCAGTGTTTTCATCTTTAAATCCTTATTTATTTTTTCTAATTTTTTTCAGTACGAAATCAACCGCATCCGCCGATGGTTACTTTTACATTTTGCTTTGCACTTAAAAAAGTACCGTTACTCATCTCGACAACAGCCAAAACATCCTGAGTAGCCCCCAGCTTGATACGCGTTGCAAAAGATGCTTCGCCATTAGCAGGTGTCAAATAGACATTAGCGCATCGAACATTATTATTTTTAGTTGCAAATATATGAATTGCTTTAACATAGTCCTTCGCACTCATTGGGCTTTCAACACTTACTTTAACTGGTACTACGGCTCCGTTTTCTGCAATTTCAGGTGCAGAAAGAGAAACTTTTGAAGATGGAGTTACCGGCTTACCGCCTGTAATAGCAGCTAAAGCTGATTCAACGCTCATCTCATTTGGGCCTGTAACTTTTTTAGCCTCATCAGCCGCACTTGCAATACTAGGAACCAATGCAACACATGCACTCACTGCTCCAAATCCTTTTAAAAATGATCTACGTTCCATTTTTTCTCCCTTATAGTTGTTTTATTTTTTAGAAACAATATACGACATTAGATCGCATACTTCACGCTCAGAAAAGAGCCCATTGGCCAAATTCACGGTCATGTGTGTGTTTGGATTGTCCATACGCGGATCAGCGATTTGCTGATACAAAAACTGCGCAGTTCTAGCACCGCTGTCCATATAAAGCGCTTTATAGTTGGTCAAATCAGGTCCGATGTTCCCGTGTCCGTTTGATCCTTCGATTTGATGACAAGCGACACAGTTACCCATTTGCTTCTCTTTTCCGTTTGGAAGCAATCGTGTTAAACCCGCAGGCGGATTCTCTTTGGCATCTTTTCCATTTAGGTTATGGAAAATGTAATTCCCGCGCGCGATTGCAGCAGTATCATCGACAATACATCCTGCCGGCATTGTGTACAGCTTTGGTGCCGGAAGGGCATCTTTTAGCAGAATTGCCGTTGCATCGGGAATTTCAATTGCTGTCGAAAGATCGGCTGCACCTAAAAAGGTGGCGATCCCAAGCATTATCATTTTTCGCATTCGCTCTCCTTGATTTATTGATCGAGAAGATTGTACATGAGTTGTGTAAAATTTATGTAAAAAAATAAAATATTATATTATTATGATTTATTATAGACTGGAGGATTAAAACGATAGGTAAACGTACTTCCCTTTTCTTCTTTAGACTCGATTTGTAAATCAATATTTGCATTGTCAATAATGGACTTGACGATATTCAGACCTATACCGAAGCCACCTTTTTCTTTGTTTTCTCGATAATAACGATCAAAAATTTGCTTACTGTCTTTTATCCCGACACCGTTGTCTTTAAAAATCATTAGACATTGATCATTGTTTATTTTCAGGGTAATATCAATCTTTCCTTCTTCATACGAGTATTTAATTGCATTGGAAATATTGTTATCTATTATACGCTGTAATTGTGTAGGGTTAAAAAAGAGGAGGATTCCATCTGTGATATCTGCCTCAATGGTAATGTTTCTAAGCGCAGCGACTTCTTCAAAATAATCAATACGCTCTCGTAAATAATGACTCAGGTTGATCACTTCATAGTCAAAAGCAATACGCTCATTTTTAATAAGATAATCCATGTCATTGTAGATGGTTGCCAATGTTTTGGTTGCCGCTTTGATTCTTTGTAGGTATTTATTCGTCGCGTTGTTCCGATTGTAAAGATCGATATTAACGTTCATAATGGAAAGCGGTGTGTTGATTTCATGCATCGAATCTTTTATAAACCGATCAAGGCGTTGATTGACACGCTGAAAGCGCAATGCAAATCGGTTGAGAAAAAAGAGGGATAAAATAAAAATCAAAATGGAGATAACTAATAAGATAATCACGACGTCCTGATAGATCCTCACGTAGGATATTTTCCCTCCGACAATAAGATAAGCAGCATCAAAATAGCGCCGCTCCGGTAAGGGAACAACGATATACGCATAATTGTCTTGCACATGGTATCCTGCTTTATGTACGGCTAAAGGCTCCTTGATTAACGTAAAAAGAGGAGAAAAGTGTTCGTCATACAATCCAGACTGGAAAGATCGAAAGCGAGGATAGTCAAATGGCTGCTCTTGCGTTTGATCAAAATCTTCCATGGCTCTAATAATCAGGTGGGACTTCCCTTTGAGGGTAAATTGATACTCAATTTCTTTAACATGCTTCATATACGTAACATACACATAGGTCGGAACCAGCAAAAGAACGGCCACGAGCATCGTATAGAGAAAAGCATTTTTTAGGGCATAGCGACTATCGTTCAATAATGTACCCCAATCCCCGTCGATTTTGAATAATTTCTATGGGAAGTTTTTTACGAAGGTTATTAATTTGCACACGAATATTTGCCGGATCCACATACTCACCCCAAATTTCATCCTGAAACATAGCAACCGATACAATCTGATTTTGATGCTTGAGCAATACCCCCAGAATCTCTTTTTCTGTTTTGCTCAAGCTTATACTTTCTCCGTTGAAACTAAGCACAAATTTTTCAGTATCATAGATAAGCCCCTCCCCAAAATCAAGTAGATTCTCACCATGATGATAATAATCTTTTAACGCATGCATAATTCTAATCTGTAATTCCGTCAGATCAAAAGGCTTTCGAATATAGTCACAACATCCTGACTTATACCCCTCTTGTAAATTATCCACATTGATCATCGATGTTAGAAAAATAGCCGGTACTTTATTGCCCTCTTTTCGTAAGGTACGTAACAAATCAAAGCCGTTCATTCCAGGGACATTGACATCCAATAAATAAAGATCAAACTGCGTTTCATAAATCGCATCGAATGCTTTCTCGCCATTTGAAAAACCCATAACTTCAAATCCGATGTCTTCTAAAAATTCAGTAATGCTGACTCTCAGCATGTATTCATCCTCCAAAAGCAACACCTTCATCGAATTTCTCCTTCTACTTTTTTAGACACTTTGTAATTGAGCATGATACCAATCAACTCTTCTTTGGAATACGCGTTTAATCTCTCACGTGCTTCTTCTAAATAAAACCCTCGGTCTTCAGGAGCCACAACGTCTTTCATATAAAGCAGTTCTTTATCCTGCATCGTTTGAAAAACAGCATTTTGCAATGATGCTTTGGCCATTGTGTCGTAAAGCTGATCACGGCTTAAGGGAATCAAAAAAGAGATATCTTCTTGCTCTGAATGTGCATAATTGCTCATTTGTTTCTCCGTTAATGAAAAAACAAACGCACCGATAATCTCTCCTTCTCCATTTTTCATCGGCTGGTAAAAAAAATATTTTCCTCTATGCATCAATGCATGTGTCTCTTTTAGCGCTTGGTAATCAATGCTGTTTAACATCTTAATGTCGTTTTGTGTATATTTTGAATTTGCTAAAATGTACTTGTTGCCAATCATAGGATTTTCTTGCATAAAAACCGCTATTTCATTAAACCGCTTATCCATTAATATGTACAGATCAATCCCCAGACGATCAAAATACTCTTTTGTCGGCTCAAAAAATGAAAGCACCTCTACAAAACCAAGTATTTTGCCTTGATTATAAATAGGCACCGTCGCTTTTACTCCCAACTTGCGCCCCACTTCGATGGCAGAACGGGGATTCTTATGCGTTTGAAAATAAAGTAAATCAGGACGGTGAAACTCCAAGGGCATCCCCGCATACGAATTGTCCCAACTGCGTGCAAAAATAACATAATCAGACGTAATAACCTGAGAACGTATCAATGCGTTTGTATGAGTTTTAATCGATTCCATCCCCTCAGAGAGGATGTCAAATCCTTTATCTTCATCCTCTTGTTCCAATGCATTTCCCAAGGCCTCATTTTGCGACAACATCAACGCATATCGCAATGCTGTTTCGCGTTCTTCTTGAAGTTGATTATTTAAAGAAATACTTAGCTGATCACTCAAACGCGCGAGAGTCTGTGACGTCACTTCTTGCTTTAAAGACCAAAAAATAATACTTAAAAGCATTACAATAAGCAAAAAAAAGGCTGCGATTGTTTTTTTATTCCCCAAAAAATCTATCATGCGATGTATCATATTTAGCCCTTACGCTTTTTACCCATTTTATAAACATACGCCAAAACTTCTGCAACCGCAGAGAAAAGCATATCCGGTATCGGATGGTCAATCTCGACTTCTTTATACAGCGATCGAGCCAATGGAGGATTTTGAACCACATGTACTCCATTTTCACGCGCAATTTTTTTGATCTGAATGGCTATGTTATCCACTCCTTTGGCAACAACAACAGGAGCATTGTGTTTGGTTTCATCGTATTTTATCGCAACGGCATAGTGCGTTGGATTAGTGATAACCACATCGGCTGTAGGAACTGAGGACATCATACGCTTTCGTGCCGCTTGCATCTGGATTTGGCGGATTTTCGCTTTGATATGCGGGTCCCCTTCCATATTTTTAAACTCATCCTTGACCTCTTGCATGGACATTTTGAGCTTATCAAAATAATGTTTGCGCGTTATGACCAGATCAATAATTGCAAAGACAAACAAAACAACCAGCATTACGGCAGCTATAATAATCGCTTTCTCTGCAAACCACCCCATCTGATCCCACAGACCAAAAAGAGCTACGGTAGGCAGTTCTTTGATAAACGACCAAAAAAATAAAAATCCAACTCCCAATGCCGTCAAAGATTGAAATGTGATTTTGAGCGATTCCAATACTTTTTGCATGCTCAGCATATTTTTTAATCCGGCAATAGGATCAAGTTTGGAAAAATTGGGCGTTAGCGGTTTGGTTGTAAAGTTAAATCCGATTTGCGCCACCGTACCCGCAACCCCTGCAATGGCAATAATAATTGTAATTGGCAGTGCCATAATGAGAAATTCTCTAAACGTCACAAAGGCAATATCGACTAAATTAGCTTGTTCGAGAGGATGATTCATCAAAGAAAAATAATACCGAACCAAATTCAAAAGACGCTGGGCAATAAATGAAAACATCATCCACAGCGCCAAAATCGCAACGACCAAAACTAAAACGCCCGAGATATCCTGACTTTTGGGAACATTCCCATCCGCCCTTGCGTCTTCGAGCTTTTTGGCGGTGGGTTCTTCGGTTTTTTCTTGATCGTCTGCCACTTCTTAGTCCATCTTCATGGATAAATCGATCCAGTTGGCTTGATGGATAAGGGCACCTGAACTAATGGCATCAACTCCTGTTTTGGCATACTCTTCAATCGTCTCTAGTGTTATGTTACCGCTGGCTTCGAGCAGGACACTGCTGTGATGCTCCCATTTGTACTCGACTACTTCTCGCAGCTGTTGCGGCGACATATTGTCACACATCACAATATCCGCTCCCACTGCCATTGCACGCTTTGCCATCTCTGTGGTCTCTGCTTCTATCTCAATTTTAGACGTAAAAGGGATCTTGGCGCGTGCTTCTTCCATAAATTGCTCTAAATTTTCAATGGTTTTGAGATGGGTATCTTTGAGCATCAACGCATCGTCCAATCCCATACGATGATTGGTCGCTCCACCGATACGGGTAGCGTATTTTTCTAAATTTCGCAACAGCGGGCGGGTCTTTCGTGTATCCAAAAGTCTGGTTCCATACGGTGCTATCAAATCCGCATATCGACGTGTCAAACTTGCAATCGAACTGGCATGCAGCAACATATTTAGTAAGGTTCGTTCAATGCGCAAAAGGGTATGTGAATCTCCGCTGAGTTCCAAAAGAATATCCCCTTTTACAAATCGTTCTCCATCATACTTGCGCCAAAGAATCTCAAAGTTTTGAATCCTAGCTAACACGCGTAAATATTCTTCTCCCGCAAGGACTCCGTCGCTTTTGGCAATGATTTTAGCACTTGCGCTTATAGGCGCACTCACTCTGGCGTAAAGATCACCACGTCCGATGTCTTCTGCCAATACTTCACGGATAAATTGTTCGATCATGCGGTTACCTTTTTAGCTATATCAAAATACTAAATATCATTAATTATTACTCTTATTGTAGCATATCGGCAATTTGTCAGTTGAAAGGATTAATGATTTTTAAGTTTCCATCTATCAACATATCATGCTGCATATCTTCGCTATAAATGACTGTACAGTTATTTTCTAACGCTGTAGCTACAATCAAAGCATCATAATATTGAAACTGGTATCTATCTTTGAGCTTTAGCGCTTTAATTTGAGTCGTGAGATCAAAATCAACAATTGGCAGGACATTATCGATTTCGAGTAAAACATTTTCTACTTGTTCTGAGCTGAGCTTAAATTTTTTGAAAAGGATATTGCTGAATTCATTGATAACTTGTTTTGAGATAATCACATGATCTTCGAAACTATCGAGCAGTTGTAATGCTACGGATCGTTTTTTTGGCTCATCTTCCGAATAAGCATAAATCAGGATATTGGTATCCAAAAAAGCTTTATCGTGCATTAGCCTCTTCTCTATCAAACTGATAGCCCTTTGTTTTAAGCGAAATAGAGTTGAGCTTTTTAGGCTTCGATTTAGTCGTGCTTTCTACGGTCAATTTCACATCGTTCTTCGGTAGGTTGTTTAAGAAAAACATCACTTTATCGAAAACTGTATCATTAACTTCCAGTTTGAGCGTATGCATCTGATTCCTCCTCTTTGCAATTGGGTAAATTATATCCCAAAACTCATAAAGAGATTCATACCGCTATCTTCTCATTCTCTATCTGCTCAAATAATTCAGCTCGAAGTTTTCTGCGAGGAACCAAATCAACATTTCGTCCAAGTACTGCTTTTATCTTCTCTTCGAGTTCAATAAATCGGAGTAAATCAGGAGTATCCGAAAAATCAACGAGTAGATCAACATCACTGAACGCTGTTTGCTCTCCACGAGCAACGGAACCGAAAAGTGCCAACGAAGTTATGTGATAACTTTGCATTATTCCGGGCTTTAAAAGGGTGAGTTTTTGTAAAATTAGCTCTTTTTCATTCATCCACATCCCCCTTTCTAAAGTTTTATCTTATTGTAGCATATCAGGGATTTTATCCCTTAATTCGTCAATTAAGTTTGTAAGACTCTGTTCAGAAAAAGGATTTTTTTGCTCAAAAAATAATGCAATTTGTTGCTTCTCCCCATCATCTTGCTTGAAGTATTTAAAAATACTTTCAATTTCATTATGAATTAAAATCTCATAATCTATTATGGAAATGATTTTTATATTATTTAGAAAATCAAAACCTTTTCTCCCTTGAAATTGTTGAATATATGTTTCTAGTAATGGAATATGCGTATGAATTACAATTAATCCATATTTATGACATATATCAATATTTTCAAAACATGATTGAATTTGCTCGACTGCTGTTCTAATTGTATTCTTGAATTTTGTCTCTAAATCGACAGTACTTCCATTGAGAATAATTTGTTCATCTATATGTAATAGCTTGGCTTCTACGATAATAGCTATGTCATCTTTTACAAGATAAAACTCGGCTTTTTTTTGATGATTTTGTTGTATCAATTGATCGCATTCATAAAAATGTTCTTTATGTGAAAATTGTGTTAATGCACGTATATAACCTTCAAATACATCCCCAAATTTTCTTTGAAAATCATCTGAATTTTTTTGTAATTCTTTTAACTTTTCAAAAATTTTATGACTTAATGATTCCAATAATACATGAATCGATGCTATAAAATAGGAATCATTACTCTCAAAATAAATAATTGGATATTTTTCAATCAATCTTTTCGATTTTACTGTGGTTTTTGAAATGCCGTCTTTTTTTGCAGATAGACGATAATCTTTGATCGTTATCGAAAAAATATTTAAAAAAGTTTTCAATCTTTTTTCACTGATATTTAAATCATACTCTTGAAGCAATCTGAGCATATTTTTAAAATCAAAAGGCTCATAAATATCATGTTTCGCATTATTGAGAGTATAAAAATAAACAGCTTGTTTTGGTGATAATCCAAATTTATCTCGAAAAACGCTCTCTACCCCACCATAAAGATTTATTAATCTTCCTAAATCATTAATTGGAGGTGTATAACGCTTCATTTGCTCATAACCATATTTTGAAAGTGCTAAATTCAAGGAGTGGTTTAAGTCAGCAGCAAAATTGATTTCATTGTCACTACTTTCAAGGTAAAAGGAGATGAATTTTCGATAGTCGTATTTAGTAGGCAGTTGTTGAAGATTCACTTTTGTTCGCTCATAGTTCGCAAATCGCAAAGCTAAATCTGCTAAAATCACATACCAATTAGTATTTCGAAGGTTATACAGTTCAATACTGTTTGGCTCAATTTTTTTTTAACTCATCTTCTGTTTTATTTTCTAAAACCTTGACAAATACCAACCACTCATATGTTGTAAACTTTTTGATATGGTCAATTACTGGTTTATTCACCAACTATTACTTTCAAAATAATCACAACGCCAACATCCGATCCAACGCAACTTTTGCCCAGTAGCTGGTCTCTTCATCCACTTCGATTTCGTTAATCGGCATACCGTCTTCGATAGACTTGAGAGTCAAATACAGATCTTCCAGCGTAGTTTCATTCATCGTTGGGCACTCAGGTTTGGTACTTGAGAGGACATAGGTGTTTTTAGGTCGCAGACGGTTCACCATGTTAAACTCAGTGCCTACCGCTACTTTTTGGTCTTCCGATAACTCGGTGATGTATTTGATGAGCTGGGATGTCGATCCCACAAAATCGGCTTTGGCACAGATAGCAGGATCACACTCAGGATGTACTGCAATCAAAATACCCGGATATTTGTTGCGATAAAACTCGATATCGTCCACCGTAAAGAGCTGATGGACAGCACAAAAACCGTTATAACAGATAATATCCGCTTCTTTTGGATCGGTTTCATCCCCGATAACACACGATTTTAATCCCATCATGTTGGCAATGTTCTGACCCAAACAACGATCAGGGACGAAGAGGATCTTTTTCCCCTCTGCCAGCGCTTTTTCAATGATCATTTTGGCGTTGGAGCTGGTACAGACCATCCCCCCCATTTTCCCCACTTTGGCTTTTACATCGGCATTGGAGTTGATGTAGGTGATGGGCAAAATATTTTCCGCCTTAATGCCGTACTTCTCCAAATAAGAAATTGATTCATCAAAATAAAGGCTGTCAATCATCCGTGCCATCGCACAGCAGGCTACTTTTGGCATCAAAACGCGTTTTTCAGGACTGAGAATTTTAACACTCTGCCCCATAAAACCGACACCGCAGAAGACAACAAATTGTTTATCATCCGCCATCGTTCGTTTCGCGAGTTCCAGAGAATCCCCCGTAATATCGCCCATTTCAAACACTTCATCACGCTGATAAAAATGGGCGACAACAGTGACACTAAGACGCTTTTTCAAATCAATAATTTTCTGCTTTAATTCTTCAGTGGTATATGTCAAAACCATTCCTTGAGTCTCATTAGGATGTTATTATATCTTTTGAAATATAATAGCATCCAAAATTTATTTACAAAGAGAACTTTATCATGGAATTTTTATTTAATCAAAACGTACAGTTTTACCTTCTTGCCTATGCCCTTGGAGGTATCCCTTTTGGTATGATCCTCGCAAAAGTCTTTGCAGGAGTCAACGTCAAAGAGTCCGGTTCAGGAAGTATCGGCGCCACCAATGTACTGCGTGTGGTCAAAGAAAGCAATCCCTCGTTGGCTAAAAAACTCGGTGCCGCAACATTGGCGCTGGATGCACTAAAAGGAATCGCGGTTGTCTTGGCGGCCAAATATTTCGACATGAGCGAAAGCGTTCAATGGCTTGTGGCCGTTTTGGCGGTTATCGGTCACTGCTTCAGTCCCTATTTGTGGTTTGAGGGAGGCAAAGGGGTCGCAACAGGCATGGGCGTTATGGCCATCATGCTTCCAATTCCTACGGCGATTGCTTTAGTGGTTTGGGGAATTGCCGCCAAAACAATCCGCATCTCGTCTCTTTCATCCATGATGGGACTTGCGGCACTTGTTGTTGCCTCTTTTGTATTGTATCCTGAAATGTTTCATGCGCCGGTTCTTTTCATCGCTTTTATTCTCTTTTACAAACACATCCCTAACTTTGTCCGTCTCTTCAAAGGAGAAGAGAAACGGGTCGCATGACCATTCTCATCGAAAACCTCACCTTTGATTCCATTATCGGGATTTTAGAGTCTGAGCGCATCACTCCTCAAAAAGTGATCATTGATTGCATTATCAACTACCAGTACACCCAAAATACTTTCATAAATTATGCCGAAGTATCTGATCATATACAAAACAGCATTCAAAAAAATGAATTTTTTCTAATCGAAGAAGCCCTGCAATCACTTGGGGCAACTCTAAAAAAAGAGTTTTCTTCCATTTCTACCCTCTCTCTAACCTTACGAAAACCCGATATTTTGGACAATTGCACCGTAGGCGTTCAAGAGAATTTTATTTTTTAAAGAAAATTGAATAAAACTTTAAGATTTTCTAAAACTGTGTTATAATTTTGCCAAAATATCCGCTTTCGAGGAACGTAAATGCGCATTCTAATCATTGAAGACGAAGTAACCCTTAATAAAACCCTTTCAGAAGGCCTTAAAGAGTTTGGCTACCAAAGCGATGTCGTTGAGACACTAAAAGATGGCGAGTATTATCTCGATATCCGAAATTATGACCTGATTTTGATGGACTGGATGCTTCCAGATGGCAACAGCGTTGACATCATTCCTGATATCAAGTCTAACACTCCAAAAACTGTTGTTGTTGTTCTATCCGCTCGTGATGACAATCAAAGTGAAATCGATGCTCTACGTGCAGGTGCTGATGACTATATTCGCAAACCGTTTGATTTTGACGTTTTGATCGCTCGTATTGAAGCACGTTTGCGTTTTGGCGGAAGTAACATCATCGAAATCGATGATCTCATCATCAATCCAGAAGAAGAGAAAATCATCTACAAAGAAAAAGAGATCGAACTCAAAGGCAAGCCTTTTGAAGTATTGACTCACCTTGCTCGCCACCGCGATCAAATCGTTTCTAAAGAGCAATTACTCGATGCCATCTGGGAAGAGCCAGAGCTTGTTACTCCAAACGTCATCGAAGTTGCCATTAACCAAATTCGTCAAAAAATGGATAAGCCTCTTGGTATTACCACGATTGAAACAGTACGCCGTCGCGGATACCGTTTTTGTTTCCCAAAAGAAGTAAACTAGGTCATGCTAAACGCTAAAACGAATACATCCGTTTTAGCGGCAAGGACTAAAGTCCTTTGCAATCCCCTAAAGCTTTTCGCAAAGATGCGAAAGTTTTAAGCAACAATCTAAAGAAAGACACATTATGTTTTCGAAACGAAGTATAAGACGTCGCTTTTTGGTTCAGCTCATTGTCGCTTCTGCGGCACTTGTTGTTCTTTTTTCCTCTTTTCTTTACCTCTTTATCAAACAATCCATTTACGATGAAAAACAAGCTGAACTTCTCACAAAAGCTCAAAATATTTCCGATTCCAAATCCATTACAGCTTTTCAGCAAACGACATCTGATCAATCTTTAGGGCTAACCGTTGATTTAATCACCTTAAAAAAAGACGAAGCTTCTCTCGAGTTTTATGAAACAACTCATCACGATCAGACAACCTTAACTCTCATTTATCCGTTTGATTTTGAACACTCAGCCTATCTCAAAGTCAGTCGTGACATCACCGCGACCAAGAATCTTTTACAAAAAATACTCAAATCCATTTTTATCATTAATGCCTTTGGATTTGTCGTTATCATACTCTATGCCATCGCTTTCTCAAAGATGCTTATCGCCCCTGTCAGCGCCTTGACAAAACGACTTGCCAATATGAATGAACATCTTCTGCGTCCTATACGAGTGGACCAGCTGCCCGATGAATTCGAGCCACTGGGTGAAACGATTAACCGCCTCATGGGACGTATTCAAAATTTTGTGAAGTACCAAAAAGAGCTTTTTATCGGTACGGCGCATGAACTCAAAACTCCTCTTGCGGTTATAAAGCTCAAAAATCAGGTTACTTTGATCAAAAAAAGAAGTGCCGAAGAATATATTGAGGCTATTCGTATCACCAATCAAAGCGTCGACGAGATGAATAAAATTGTCAGCGACATTCTCAATATCGGTCGTCAAGAGGGGGCACAACTAGATATGCCCGTTGAAGCAGATATTATACAAATTCTCAAAAAATGGGAAGGTGATTTTGCCCTGCTAACGCACAGTGAAAAGAAAATCTTAAAAACAAAATTTGAGCCTGACAGCTTCACTGCTGTCTTGCAAGTTACCTTGCTCAATCAGATATTACAAAACTTCTTGCAAAATGCGATGAAATTTACCTCTCCCGGTAAAACCATTCTCTTCCAAAGCTACCTGCATGATACCAATATCATTATTGAAGTCATTGATGAAGGATGCGGCGTCGATGAGACCGTCGATCTATTTGCCCCTTTCAAACGCCAAGGCAACAAATCGGGAGCCGGTTTAGGACTTTTCTTGGCAAAAAGTGCTGCTGAAGCCATAGGAGCTGACATCAGTATTACAAACCGTACCGATGGAATTGACGGTACGGTTGCGAGACTTGTTTTACCCGCAAAACTTTACTGTTTATTGCCGCAACGTAAATAAAACCTTCCATTAAGGTAGATTTTGCTATAAATCGCCCATTATCATACTACTAAACAAGGTTTAACTATGCCGCTAATCATTACGGATGAATGTATTGCATGTGATGCATGCCGAGAAGAGTGCCCGATGGACGCCATTGAAGAGGGTGATCCAATTTATTTTATCGAACCGGATCGTTGTACAGAGTGCGTAGGATTGTACGATGAACCTGCGTGTATTCCTGTCTGCCCTGTCGATTGTATCATTCCCGACAAAGAAAATGTTGAAACAACCCAAGAGCTTCTTTATAAGTTTAAGCAACTGACCGAAGAAGAAGAATAAATGGCGCAATGCACCGCCATCATAGACATTGGGTCTAACTCAATGCGCATGGCGGTTGTTCAAAAAACAAGCCGTTTTGCTTTTCATATTATTCATGAAGTTAAAAGCTCTGTACGCCTAGGAGAAGCCGTTTACACAAACGGTGGGAACTTGCAAAAATCAGCAATGGACCGTACTGCTAGTGCCTTAGGCGAGTTTTTGCTTATTGCCCGCTCCTTTAAAGCCCGTAAAATTCTCTGTGTCGCTACTTCAGCCTTGCGCGATGCTCCTAATGCCAGCGAATTTATCTCACGTATACGTCAAGAGCATTCATTGAGCATTAAAGTCATTGATGGTGCGCGAGAAGCCTATCTGGGTGGTATGGCGTGCGCAAATCTGCTTCCGCCAATGAATGCTATAAGCGTGGACGTTGGCGGCGGTTCAAGCGAATTTGCGCAAATGAGCAATGGCAAAGTTGAAAAGATGTTTTCTCTCAACATTGGTACGGTACGGCTCAAAGAACTTTTTATGGATCACGGAGACATAGAGG
>JAMCPS010000180.1:7467-12442 GCA_023379705.1 Campylobacterota bacterium | reverse complement strand
ATCATGCCCGTCAACATAAGCTTGATATCATCAATAAGCTCATAAATAATCGAGTAAGTCTTAATATCGACACCCATTTGTTTTGCGGCTGCTTTGACATTACCCGTAGGACGTACGTTAAAGCCTAACAATGCGCAGTTTTCACTGTTGTTAACCAATGCAACATCATTTTCCGTAATTCCACCAACACCTGATGAAATAACCTCAACTTTTACTTCTTCATTACGAAGTTCTGCAAGTGCTGATTTAATCGCTTCTAGTGAACCGTGTACGTCTGTTTTCAAAACGACCTTCAATGCTTTGACACGTCCTTCTACAACCAATGACGTTAACTCATCAAAAGTAGTTTTGGTACTAAGAGAAAGTTCACGATGACGATCGTACTCATAACGTTTTTGCGCGTATTCACGTGCTTCTCGATCACTTTCCATTGCCATCATGATTTCACCTGACGGTGGAACTTCATTGAGCCCTACAACCACTGCCGTTTGACTTGGTCCAATTTGTTGCAATTGTGCTTTTCGATCATTGATAAGGGCACGTACACGTCCGTAGGAGCCGCCACATACGATATTGTCCCCAACTTTAAGTGTACCGTTTTGAACGATGACTGTTGCAACCGGTCCACGCCCTTTTTCAAGGGTACTTTCAACAACGACTGCTTTTGCCATAGCCGTTGGATCTGCTTGGAGTTCCATAATTTCTGCTTGCAACAAAATCGCTTCAAGCAATTCATCAATACCTGTCATTGCTTTTGCCGACACTCCGACAAACTCAACATCTCCGCCCCATTCAATAGGGTTAAGACCAAGCTCCGCCATTTGTCCTTTAACCATATCCGGGTTAGCACCCGGCTTATCCATTTTATTGATAGCAACAATAACCGGAACTTTTGAATCTTTTGCATGCTGTACGGCTTCACGTGTTTGCGGTTTAGCACCGTCATCCGCAGCAACAACAATAATGATAATATCGGTCAATTGTGCACCACGCGCACGCATTGCACTAAAGGCTTCGTGACCCGGGGTATCCAAGAAAGTAATCAGCTTTCCTTTTTGTTCAACCGAATATGCACCGATATGCTGAGTAATTCCACCTGCTTCACCGTGTGCTACTTTTGCACTGCGAATTGCATCAAGCAAGGACGTTTTACCATGGTCAACATGCCCCATAATCGTAATAACAGGAGGACGCTCTTGCAAGTTTTGCGAATCAATCAATGACTCATCGTATGCTTCTTCCAAATTGAACGCATCTTTTGGATCGATCGTGGTCACTTCGACACCAAACTCACTGGCTAAGATTTCAATTTCATCTTTGCCCAAGAAGTCATTTTTGGTTACCATCATACCAAGGTCAAACAAAACTTTGATCACATTGGAAATACTTTGGCCCACTTTTTCCGCAAATTCATAGACACGGACGTCTTCTGGAATTTCTACATGAGTAATAACTTCGTCTTCTTTCGCATCTTTTGCGTATTTTTTACGCGTTTCTCTGGAAACTTTACGAGGCTTGCCTTTGTTAGCGCCTTGCTTTTTGCCGGCATTACGCCCAGGCGGTTTTTTCTCTCTTGGCTTTTGCTCTTCTTCAGGTGGAAGATTTTGTCCTAAATCATTCAAATCCATCAAAACAATTTGATTTTCTTCATAATCCATAGATACATTCGAGATATCTCCACCGAAAATATCAAGTCTTACACCCTGATCTTTTCGTTGAGAAGGAGAGCTGCTATGCGCTTTTTTTCCTTTTTTTGCTTCCAACTCACGCTGTACTTCTGCACTGACTTTTCCATATTGAGAAACATTGACATTTTCATACTTTGGTATGACCACTGCTTCTTCAACAGGACGCACTTTTTTTACAATCTTCAATCCAGAACGTTTTGGAACATCAACTTATTGAGAAACATTGACATTTTCATACTTTGGTATGACCACTGCTTCTTCAACAGGACGCACTTTTTTTACAATCTTCAATCCAGAACGTTTTGAAACATCAACTTCAGGAACTTCCACAGATGGTTGTTCTTGAGGCACTTTCGCAACTTGAGCTACGGATACAGGTTCAACTTCTACCGCAACGGCAGGTGCTTTTACTTCTGCTTTAACTTCTGTATTAGATACTACAACTTCTTCTTGAGCAACCGTTTTTGGCACGTGACTTTCGACAGCTGCTCCGCTCATGATGTAGTTCATGATTTTTTCAGCCTCTTCCATTGATACGGTACTTGAAGCTGTTTTTAGATTCAACCCCATTGCTGTTGCTTTATCAACAACCTCTTTAGAATTGACACCAAGTTCTTTGGCAATTTCATGAACTCTTACTTTATCCATCATTAACGACTATCTCCTTTAACCGATTCATAAGCATATCAAGTGCGTTGCTTTTGCACTGTCGGGCGAGAAGCCCTGGAGTTTTTTTATGTTCAAGACAAGCTGAACATAGATAAAAACTTCGCCCAATCCCATTATGGGACTCCAATATCCCCTGACGACATTGAAGCCGAATAAGGGAGGATTGGTTAGAGCGTTCGCGACATACCACACACATACGCGTTGGTTGATTTACAATTTGCGCCATTATATCCAATACTTTCTTTACTTACCGTTCAATAACCAGTCCGTCATTATCAAAGCCAAGAATTTTTACTTCAAAATCTGGGAATGCCTCTCTAAATTTACTAGCCATACCTAACGCATCTTCATCATATGCCATGTTAAAAAAAGTTGATCCGCTTCCTGAGAGCGTACTCATCAGCGCACCGTTGTCATAGGCCATTTTTTGTACCTCGAAAAGTTCAGGGAGCATTTTCATCCGTATACGTTGATGAAAGCGATCTTGCGTTGCAAGACGCAGCATCTCCCAATCTTCGTTGAAAAATGCTCCTACCGTCACTGCCGTATGAGAGAGATTAAAAACAGCGCTCTCTTTGCTATACGATCGGGGAAGTGTCGTACGTGATTTAGCCGTTGAAATCGGTTTATTCGGAATTACAACGACTGCTCTTAAATAATCAGGCATATGCTTTTGCTGCGAAAAGACTTTTTGTTTTTCGACCATAGCACAGTTGAATCCGCCCATTACCGCAGGAGTAATGTTATCAGGATGAGACTCATAAATCAGTGCATGATTCAAAATGCGGCGTTTAGATACTTTGACTGCTGCTGCCTCGTGAGCACAACTGATGGCACTTACAATCACTGCGGATGAACTCCCAAGTCCGCGGGACATAGGGATCTGATTGTAAAAGGTAAATTTAAAATTTTGACGCTTCTGAGTGAGTCGTCGATAATGCTCATTGAAAATACTCACAAAGAGGTTATTGCCTTTTAGTCTGGGATTGTTTTCTCCCTCACCTTTGATTGCTACGGTAAAAAAACGGGACGGAACCAACTCGACACGATTACGTAAATCGACGGCTAATCCTAATGAATCAAATCCAGGCCCTAAATTGGCACTGGTTGCGGGTACACTTATAAACACTCTATTTCCTTATCCAACCGCATCAATTCCATAATATGGGGCACTGTCAGTATTAAAATTCTTTACATCTATTGTTTGCGGAAGCTCAAATCCCTGAAGAACCGGATTGTCCAATGGCTCCACGCCAATCGTATTACTATTTTTAACAAAATAGAGCTTTCCTACTGCTTTTATGGGGTGGTTTTCGTTAAAAAAGAACCCATCAATCGCCAATAAAGGGATATTTCGTACAATGCTCAACGTTTTTAAAAAAAGATATGCCACTTTGATCCCCATAAAACTGCCGGGACCATTGGCATAAATTAAATGTTTGAGAGAGTAGCGTTTCAATACATCTTCAAAAATCAAAGGAAGGACATCCGAGCCCATTCCATCATTTTTCATGGATTCGATCAGCTGCCCCTTTTCATCGTATATTCCGACATAGACAGGACTTCCAAGCGCAATGATAAGCGCATCATGCATACGCTTTGACCAACGCTTCGGATTCTGCGGTAACGAGCTCTAGAATCTCATAGTTAGCAGGATCTTTTAAAAGCTCAAGGGTTAGCTTATGATTTAAATCATGGCTCCCTGCAAAAGCTTCATAATTGCCGATAAAGTTCATCCCGATTAGTGACATATCGCCAATAGCATCGAGAATTTTGTGGCGTACAAACTCATCGGTGAAGCGTAAACCTTCCGGATTAAGGACTTTTTTATCATCCAAAACAACCGCATTTTCCAAACTTCCGCCCAATGCAAGTCCTTTGGAGCGAAGATATTGAACTTCATGAACAAACCCGAAGGTGCGTGCTCTGGCAATCTCTTTTTTGTAGTTTTCTTTGGTAAATTTCAATACATAGCTTTGTTTATCGATCGCAGGATGTGAAAATTTAATCGTAAAATCGTAGCTAAGATCATCTGAGGGAGACAACTTGACATACTTGTCACCCTCTTGAACGGTAACCTCTTTTTTAATGCGCATAATTCTTTTAGGACTTTCAAGTTCCTGTATCCCCGCTTCATCCAAAAGCATGCAAAAACTCATGGATGAACCGTCCATAACAGGCACCTCATCCGCATTAACCACTACACGAATATTGTCAATACCATAGGCATAAATAGCAGAAAGCATATGTTCAATAGTAGAAATTGAAACTCCGTCTTTGCCAATGACCGTTGCCATTTTTGTATCCACGACGCTCTCAGGTGTCAAAGGGATAGAAACTCCGGCGTCACTGCGAAAAAAAACGATGCCGCTGTTACTTTCAAGGGGTTCAAGCCGCAAATGGACGGGCACCCCTTTGTGCAGCCCAATACCGACTAGTTCTACACTTTTGGCGATGGTTGTCTGTCTTTTCATACTCTTTCCTTAAACCGGGACATTCATTGTGATTATAGCCACATTCTTACTGCTGGTCGATAAACACTTTGGCTGAATCAATAACATTGGTTATATTATCAGAAATCCATTTGCTGTCCATCCACTCTTCGGGACGCACTTCAA
>JAMCPS010000180.1:0-6913 GCA_023379705.1 Campylobacterota bacterium | reverse complement strand
TCAATGTTGGATACTTTATACGCATGATCTTTTAGTCGTACGGGGACAGAGCTTCTTGTTTCATTGCCCGCTTTATCGCGTGCTACAACCGTTGCACTGAAACTTAAAGCCTGTACCGGCCATGCTAACAAAGAAGCATAATAACCCGGTTTATAAAAAGGCTGAGCTATGAACGTTTTCCCAAAATTGGTTTGTATTTTCAAGCTCTCCATATGAGGATCACTTGCCTTGAAAATAACAATAGCGGATCCCCCTTTTTGAATCTTATACGAACTTGTAATCACCGAAAGAACAGGACGACGCTGATCAATAACCAACGTTACCTCTTGGTTAACCGTGTTTCCCATGAAGAGTCCCCAAAGGCTATTATCGGTTGCTTCAACCTTTAATACAACCGATTGAGATTCAACACTTCTGCGCCCTTTTGGGGGAAGCACCTCAAACACTCTTTTTTTCTCTTTGCTCATACTCGAATCATCCACAACTACCCAATCATCATGATCAGTCGAGATGGTGGCTTTAAACGATTTTAATCCACTATCATCTTCAACACTCACATGAATCGGTTCTTGAAAATTCCAATATCCATCATGAGAAATCGTTACGATCGGGTCCGTGCGCTCAAACATCGGTGAAAACGTCATAAATCCTATAGCCCCTGCCGCTGCTAATCCCAAAGCCCAACCTATCATTCCCGAACCACTATTTCGTCTTCTCATTCTAGCTCCTCTTTAATGTAACCTATTATTTCTTCTCTTATTTGTGCCAAAGGCTTATCCATTACTTTCGCACCTGCACGATCATGATGCCCGCCGCCTTGAAATCGCTGCATCATTGCAGAAGCGTTCACGGCTCCATCACTGCGCAATGAGAGACTGATTCCGCCCTTCTTGCGCACTGCCAATAATAAGGCAACGCTTACAATTTTCAGCGTAACCGCTTCATCCAAAACTGCTTTGCAATCACCCAATGAAGCCCCCGTTGAAGCCAAAAGCTCTTGATCGACTTCAAACAGCGCTAATTGCCCATCCAATACAAGTCTCATCCTCTTGAGCATTTGGGCTTGAAGCCTTAGAGAGGCTAATGTTTTGCTGTTATACAGCCCATTAACACATTCTTCATGATTGGCACCCAATTCGAGCAGCCGATGCGCCATACTAAAAATTTTCAGTGTGCATCTAGGATCACGGAAACATTTTGTGTCATCCATCAATCCGGCATAAAGCGCATTTGCCATTTTACCATTGATTTTTATATCTTGGCCGATAAACCAATCATAAATGACTTGAGTTGTACTCATAGCAGAGGTATCAATGCAGTTTAGGGTGCCGTATTGATCATTACTGATGTGATGGTCAAAGTTTATGAGTTTCCCCTCATAATCAACGCCCAATCTTCCAAAACTGCCGCAATCAAAACTAATTGCCAAATCAGCATCCAACGGAAAACGGTTGCTTATCTTTTGTGTCCAAGGTATAAATGCCAGATGAACCGCAATATTGGGTGAGGAACAATAAAAAGTGGTTTTCTTTTGCGTGCGTAAGAGATACGAGTAAAAAGCAGATGCAGATCCCAAAGAATCCGCATCCGGATCTTGATGCGCAATAAGGACAATGTGGTTGGCTGCATCAATCAAGGATAATGGCATCGCGTACTCTTACTATTAAGATAATTCAATAACGCGATTTTACCATTACAAACCCCAATACGTCATCAATTTTGTATTAACACTAGCAATAAAAAATGGAAATCGTATGGATATTGAAATTTATACGAAGCTAATAACATACTATGAACAGACTTTAGTTCATGGTTCGACAGGCTCACGACGAACGCAAACCCAGGTTATGCAAGAAGTTTAATAAGTTTTTATAATATTTTTACACTTCTCTATTATACTTGCGAAAAAATGGGGTGATAAAGATGTCTTATATTGAATCATTAGAGGTTTATCAGATGGTGAATATTTTTGCTTTTCTGATTGGATTAACGTATGGAGTCGTAGCCCAAAAAACGCAATTTTGTTTCAGCGGTGCTATCAAAGACTTTATATTGACGAAATCGACACGAAGAGCGGCTTCTGTTTTGACGGCGGTTATTACGGCGATTATCGCTTCACAAGTTTTAGCCCATATGTATGAGATCGATTTAGCCAAGAGCGTTTATTTGCAAGCGGATGTCAATTATTTTTCTATCCTGTTAGGTGGGGCATTGTTTGGTGTGGGGATGATGATCGCTGATGGGTGCAGCAGCCGTCATCTTGTTAAATTTGCACAAGGCGATTTGTACTCTTTGGTAACGATTGTTTTTATTGCGGTTTTTGGATACATCAGTGCAAAAGGGATTTTATCGATCGGATTGGAACCGATTATGAAGAACGAGTTTTTGCTGCAGCTATCGGCATGGTTTCCCAATCAAGCACTTCCTATCTATGTAATTGTTCCCTTTTTACTGGTTGCATTATGGATAGCGGTACCACGGTTTAAAAGTCTTGTTAGCTGTATTGATGGTATTTTGGTAGGATTATTAATCGCATTGGCATGGTACGTTACCGGTGTTGTTGGGTTTGACGATTTTGAACCGCTACCTCTGGAAGCATTGAGCTTTGTCTATCCATCGGGCAAGACTCTGGAATATTTGATGTTTTTTAGCGGCAGTACCCTTTCTTTTAGTGTCAGTGTCGTTTTTGGCATTGTGCTAGGGGCATTCGTGATGTCTTTTTTCAATAAAAAATACCGTTTCGGATGTGTTATATCGCAAAAAAATAACAAATTAAAGAACGGTATTTTCGGCGGCATGATGATGGGAATTGGTGGAATAATGGCCATTGGTTGTACGATTGGGCAAGGTCTTAGCGGTGTTTCAACATTAGCTTTTGCCTCTTTTCTGGCAATTACATCGATCATGATTTCAGCCTATTTTACGGCTAAGTACATGGACAAAAGAGACGCTTTGCCAAATTGTTTCAATTTTGATTGGAGCATATAGCGTCTTTATGCCGAAATAATTAATAGGTCTTTTGAAAACTCGTAAAGAGATAATCATCTGAAGCTACCGACGCATGACAGGCAATGCACTCCGCAGAACCTTTTGCGTACGGTACATATTCTTCCCCTTTTTTAACGTATCGAGCATATCCCCAATGATCGCCGTTTTGGTTGTAGCGTTTTGAGTCCTTTACCATCGATTTAGCCAAGAGCGTTTATTTGCAAGCGGATGTCAATTATTTTTCTATCCTGTTAGGTGGGGCATTGTTTGGTGTGGGGATGATGATCGCTGATGGGTGCAGCAGCCGTCATCTTGTTAAATTTGCACAAGGCGATTTGTACTCTTTGGTAACGATTGTTTTTATTGCGGTTTTTGGATACATCAGTGCAAAAGGGATTTTATCGATCGGATTGGAACCGATTATGAAGAACGAGTTTTTGCTGCAGCTATCGGCATGGTTTCCCAATCAAGCACTTCCTATCTATGTAATTGTTCCCTTTTTACTGGTTGCATTATGGATAGCGGTACCACGGTTTAAAAGTCTTGTTAGCTGTATTGATGGTATTTTGGTAGGATTATTAATCGCATTGGCATGGTACGTTACCGGTGTTGTTGGGTTTGACGATTTTGAACCGCTACCTCTGGAAGCATTGAGCTTTGTCTATCCATCGGGCAAGACTCTGGAATATTTGATGTTTTTTAGCGGCAGTACCCTTTCTTTTAGTGTCAGTGTCGTTTTTGGCATTGTGCTAGGGGCATTCGTGATGTCTTTTTTCAATAAAAAATACCGTTTCGGATGTGTTATATCGCAAAAAAATAACAAATTAAAGAACGGTATTTTCGGCGGCATGATGATGGGAATTGGTGGAATAATGGCCATTGGTTGTACGATTGGGCAAGGTCTTAGCGGTGTTTCAACATTAGCTTTTGCCTCTTTTCTGGCAATTACATCGATCATGATTTCAGCCTATTTTACGGCTAAGTACATGGACAAAAGAGACGCTTTGCCAAATTGTTTCAATTTTGATTGGAGCATATAGCGTCTTTATGCCGAAATAATTAATAAGAAATATTAATTATTTCAATTTTCTACAATTTCATTTAAAACAGTAAACAATTCTTTACTCGCTTTTTCTGCTTCTTTAAAACAATCAATAATTTCTTGATCACTTTTCGCAGTCGAATCTTTTTTCAATAATCCCATTGCTTTATGAATTTCATCATGTACTTTTTTATGCGGCTGGGCTAAGCGACCATATGCATCGGATTTTCCAAAGACAGCTTTGCCTTCCCCTTGTTCATACCATTTACCAAGAGCACACGAATGATGATCAACCATAGCACTGCTGTTAGAGCTGCCATCAAAGCCCACTTCATACGCATTTGCTTTGAAGATCATGTGATCCAGCTTCGCCATATTGGTAAATATGCCATAACTGACTGTTTGATTGTCATCTTTGATTTTTTCGACATTGCCTATCATATGAGACATAATCTGTTTAAACTCATCCAAACGTCGTGTTGAATCACTCGCGTAAACTTCGACTCTTTCACTGTTTTCTAGCATTCCAATCGAATTTTGTTTTAATACACTGATGTTCGCTTCTACTTCACTTGTCGCTTTTTGCGTTCGTTCAGCGAGTTTTCGTACCTCGTCTGCCACAACAGCAAATCCACGTCCATGTTCGCCTGCACGTGCTGCTTCAATAGCCGCATTCAGTGCCAAGAGATTCGTTTGATCGGATATGTCTTTAATAAGTGTTATGACATTCGAAATCTCACTGACATTGTGCGTCAATTGCTCCGAATTGGTCCGTGAATCATTAATCATTTCCGTAATATTAGCAATACTTGTCATGATTTCATCGGTTTGAATGTTTACCTTCTCAACGACTTCACCTGTTTGCGCATTCAATGCATTCACTTCATTTAAATCTTGAATACTTTTTTCCAAGCTGCTGCGTAAGCTTCCTGCATTATCAATGGTTCCTCCAATCATCTCATGAGCAAGCGCAATGGATACTTCATTTTTTTGCAATTGCTTCTCTGATTGCCCTTTGGCATCCATAACTTCTCGTGCGCGATCTTCTGCTTCTAAAGCTATTTTTTGAACTTTTTCGATAAAGATATTAAAACTTTTTGCTGCTTGACCAATCTCATCATTTGAATCAATACTGATGCGTTTGCTTAAATCAGCATCTCCTACTGCGAGTTCCTGCGCAATCTTGTCAAGATTTTCTATCGGAGAAGTGACAACTTTTCGGATGGTTATAATCAGTAAAAACAAGATGACCAGATCAACAACAGACATGATCATAACTTGACGCAACAAAGAATTTTCAGACTCATTGATAATCGTTTCAACAATATCAAGTTTTTTCGCTGAGAAAGCATACCCTACATTTTCCCCAGAAAAATCTTTAATTGGGATCAAGGTGACATAGAAGTTTGCTGTCGTAAAGGAATTTTCTTTCGGATCAAAACTAACTTCACCCAACTCATTCATGAGTTCTTTGTCTATAACATCTTCCTTAACAGCAAGAGTGAAATTTTCTCCAATTTTTGGCTTACCTTTTAAATCTTTCGCCGTATCCAAATATTTATTGTCAAGTGCAACAATCAAATCCGTATCAAAGTTTGTTTTCAAATCCTTGATCACCGAATTAAGGCCCTGCATGAATTCAATGGAACCCAAATAGCTCCCGCCTGAGATTACAGGAGCAATCCCGCGAAGTTCCATCCCTGCATTGCCTACCTCAATTGTAACAAGAGGTTTTTTACTCTCCTTTACAGCAACAATCGATTTTCTAAAACCGGATAAATCGTCACCAAATTTTTCGGGTTTCCATACACGTATAAAACTGTGAACATTTTTGTCATGCACATGTATTTTGATATTGCCAAATTTCGTATTCTCTTTAAACTCTTTTGAAAGCGATTTTAAACTCCCCAACGTCTGTTGACGATCTCCGCTTGATAAACCATTGATCACTCCAGCATTGGTAGCAATACTGATTGCATTGGTAATACCAACGTTTTTTTTCGACTCCAGTGCTTCTTCAAATACCGTTTTCATCTCTTTGGCTTGAGTTTGATATACATTGTCCTTTATTTCACTCACTGAAATAAAATAATTGATCAAAACAATAACAAATCCTACGGCAATCGACGCGATCAATGGGATATGTACTTTTTGTCCGATACTCATATTATTCATAGAATTACCTTTTTTTATAAAATAATTTTTTGATATTATAACAGAAACGGAGATTTACTCCGCAGCAGATTTTAGAACCTCTTCAAAATCTTTTTGTGCTTGTATTAGTACCGCTATTCCTTCTGGATCTGTTATGTGTGCACTGCTGATCCAATTATAAACACTAGGGAAGCCCATAACGATTTCGTTGGAACCTTTTACCTTATACACCATCAATGAACATGGGGCAAATGTTCCCGCTTCTGGGCGTGTATTTGCGACTGTGTTGATTACTTTTAGTTTACAAATCGAATACGTATCGTAAAAATCAAACGGGCTAGGTGCAACATCTTCATTTACGTATAAGTTATAATCGGTGAAGTTTGAGAGGATAAACCCTGATGGCTTCAATCCCTCTTCGATCATCATTTCCGTACCGCCCTTATCACTTTCCCAACTTGCTGCATCCGTAGGTTTAACATAACGGGTTAGTAAAGGCCCTTTGGCAGGTAAAGCAGGCTCACTCATCACCATTTTTGCCCCTGGAAGCGCTTTTTTAAGCGCTGCAAGAACTTCTTTTTCGATCAATGCAAACTCAGGTGCATCAAATCCGGCAATCTTTTTCATAGCATCAGCCGTCAACACAGATACATAAAAAGTTTTATCATTGTTACGCTGGTAAATACCAAAACCCATCGGGATAAAGATACCCGCATCCGTATGGGCTCT
>JAMCPS010000179.1 GCA_023379705.1 Campylobacterota bacterium | reverse complement strand
GAGACCCGTACTTGTCCCGTGGTGATTTTGTGAATGACGTGTGTGATATAAGTTTGATAAGGGATCCCCTCATTGAGCGCCATTGCTTTGAGCTTTGTGATGTCATCTTCGAGGAGGCGGATGCTGATCGCTTTGCGTTTGGAACGTTGTTTGATCGTTTCGGTAGCTGCTATTTTTAGCGACTTTTTGAGGCTTATCAGCTCATCTTGTGGGAGTGGAACATATTCACCGTTTTCCACGGCTTCTACGATGGCTAGCTCTTCATCGGTATAGATTGTTTTGGTACGCATCGGTTACTCCTTGATGTATTTTTTGGTTTCTTTTCGGCTGGGATAGATCGTTTTTAGAAAAAAAGTTTCTCCCTCTTTGACAAACGGAACGATATAGGCATAATTCATAATCTCGACAATCAAACAGTACTGGCTCTGATGATTGGCGCTTGAGTTTTTGACGATGTCGAGAAGTTTGTCTTCTTGGATACTGGTGACGACATCTTCGAAACAGATGTTTCGGCTCTCTTTGAGGAGGGTGTTTCTATCATCGTTCCAATCAAAAACTATTTGATCCCCCACTTATTAAGTATTATGCTAAAATAGCCTTCGCAAGCTCAAACTGATTCGCCGTCATGATGTGAATTTTTGGATGAAGAGTTTTTAGCTCTTCAAACAGATTTTTACTCAGTTCAAATCCCACTTTATACTCTTCTTCGGGACTTATATAAGAGGCTTTTTCAAGGGCCTCTACCCACTCATGCGGAACATGAATTCCGGGGACATTTTCATCCAAGAATCGGGCAGTACGCAGTTTGGTAATGGGGAAAAAACCCAAAATTAGGACACAGTTCTCACGCTCAGGGTTTTGTATATTGGAGTGTTCCATCATAGTCAAGAGTTGTTGTGCGATGGTGGTGTCGTAAACGGGTTGGGTCACGAGTCCAATAGTGCCATGCGCTACTTTTTTGACCATTTTTTTCTGCAATGCGTTGGCATTTTTAGAATACGAATCGATAACAGCAAAGGGATAAATTTCTTGTACGGGGGCAATTAGCTTTTGCTCGGCTAAATCGGTTCCGCTGTTGAGTGTGGAAATAATGTCCAGTAAAAGATTGCTATTGCCCTCAAAAACACCTTTGCTATGTGGTTGATCTGAGTAATGGGCACTATCTCCCGTGAGGGCAAGAATAGCACGGACATCAGACTCATTGGCGCCGAGGAGGTCGCTTTGTAAGGCGATACGATTACGATCGCGCATGCTCATGGTAGCCAATGTGGGTTTTCCAAAACGGTCTTGGAGTCTCATGGCTGCGAAAAGGGCATTGTATTTGAGTTTGGCGAGAGGATTGTCGGTAGTGCTAAATCCATCTACAAGCTGATCCAAACCTAAAGCGGCGATTTTTTCAATTGTGGGTGCGAATTGAGAAGAACGCGATGGCGTCGTTTCCAGAGTAATGAATGTGCCGTGGCGAAGTTTATGGATAAATGATTCGAACAAAAGGTGCCCTTCGATATAATTGCCTTATTATAACAAACTAGGATATGTGTTTTGATGAAATTGTGCGTATTTGATTTCGATTCGACGTTAATGGACGGCGAAACGATCGATTTTTTTGCTGAGGCTATGGGAATAGGGGCGCAAGTGTCTGCTATTACAGAACGGGCGATGAACGGGGAATTGGATTTTTTTGAAAGTTTGCAACAGCGTGTCGGATTGCTCAAAGGGTTGGAATTTTCCAAAGTAGAGGAGATTTGCCATAATTTACCCTATATGAACGGGGCTATTGAGACGATCGGCGATCTCAAAGCACGCGGACTTAAAGTCATCTGTTTTAGCGGAGGATTCCGTACCGCGACCTCATTTGCCAAAAATATCCTCGGATACGATTCCGATTTTTCGAACGTATTGCATGCAAGAAGCGGAATACTCACAGGCTTAGTGGGTGGAGATATGATGTTCGATTATTCGAAGGGGGATATGCTTTTGCGTCTTCAAGCATTACTTGGGGTTACGGCTGATGAGACTATCGTTGTCGGTGATGGTGCCAATGACCGTTCGATGTTTGAGCATGCGGGTACTCGTGTAGCATTTTGTGCCAAAGAGATTCTCAAAAAAGAGGCCAATATTATCGTCGAAACCAAAGATTTAACCCAAATTATAACAAAGGTATTTAATGCTTGAGAATTCACTGTGGTTACGTTATAACCCCAACAAAACAATACGCGAAGTATTGGCACGTATTTATGAGTGTGATGCGGTTGAAATCAATGATGACGAAAGGGTTCTTTATGCTTCCCTTAAACGTCATTTGACGAAAAAAGAATTTCGTATGATTATGATGAATGAAGCGCAGATTAGTACTGAAGAAATAGCGACTGAAGTGGGTATGAATGCGGCTGAATTGAAAAAAGCGCAGTACAAAGCTTATCGTAAAATTCGTCAAGAAAAAATTCGCCATGATGTAAAAGCAGGACCGCAAAGTGAAACTGTTGTTGAAGAAGATAATGAAGAATAACTGTCACATTTTGCTACAGTAGCTCTAAAATAGTTTAAACTATAAGAAGGCTATGGTTATATTAATCATTCATTTATTTATTCTAAGCTAACATGTGAAGAGAAAAAAATACCTTTCCATTTTTTCATAAAAGAGGCAAAGGTGTCTTTAACACTATAAATTAAGGGAAATGATATGACAAAATCAACTTCATTGTTGCTTGCAACTGTTGTCGCATTTGGCATGATGGCTACAACTGCATCTGCAGATATCAAAAAAGGCCAAAAAGCTTATTTGAAGACATGTAAAAACTGTCATGGAAACGGCACGAAAGGTGCTTCTATGCATACGCAAGCTGAGTGGGAAGCGCTATTTGCCAATGATGCTGAGAGCATCATTGCAAAGCATGCAGGAACCAAGGCTGAAGGATTCTTCGGTGGGGCTACATTTAAGAATACTGCACAAGATCTTCGTGATTTCTTATTTGAATATGGCAATGATTCGGGCAATGCCCCTTCTTGCGGCTAAATCTTAATTTCACTCTTCTATATGAGGAGTGACTTCTCTTTATTCTTTCTTCTTTCTTTAATTATTTTTCACTCTTCTATTTTTAACACGTCACATTTGAGCAGTCAGCTACAATTTGAGTATCAAAGTGTATTTTAAGGGTTCCGATGAAGATAATTGTTTGCGGTATGAGTGGCTTTGTAGGCAATGCGTTGCATGATTTTTTAAGTGCACAGCATCATGAAGTCATTTCTCTCAGCATTCGCTCCAATTCTTCGGTTGAATCCATCGTCGCAGTGTTGGATGGATGTGATGTGATTATCAATCTAGCGGGTGCCAATATCTTGGGTCGCTGGAGTACGACGTACAAAAAACTTTTACGCTCAAGCCGATTGGAAACTACGGCATCACTTACCCATGCGCTAACGCATTGTGTCAATCCCCCGCATACCTTGGTAAATGCTTCTGCGGTAGGGGTGTATGACTCTTATCATCAGCATGACGAGTATTCTCGCCATTTTGGGGATGATTTTTTATCAACGTTGGTTCAAGACTGGGAGGTAGCAGCCTTGAAAGCGAGCGCTTTAGGAACACGTGTGTGTATTATGCGTTTTGGTGTTGTGTATGGTAATGGCGGCGGAGCTATGGCAAAAATGCTCCCTGCGTTCAAGTTGGGATTTGGGGGAAGAATGGGAGATGGCTTTCAGATGATCTCGTGGATCCATTTGGAAGACTTGGTCCGGGCATGCTTATTTTTGATAGAAAATAAAGAGCTTGAAGGGATCTTCAATTTGACGACACCAGAGCCAATTTGCAACTTGGAGCAAACGAAGAAGATGGGGAAATATCTGCACCGGCCAACGTTTATGAGCATGCCCTCCTGGGTGGTAAAGTTTCTTTTCGGGGAAGGGTCATGTGTGATGCTAGATTCCAAAGAAGTTTATCCAAAACGTCTTCAGGAAGCAGGATTTGCTTTTCGCTACCCTACATTTGACAGTGCGATGGAGCAAATTGTTCACGACCAAGGGTGAGAAGCGCTTCATCAAGATGATAAGCATGCAAAGCAACCTCCGTGATGCTTTTGAAATTAAAATGGCTTTTACTATAGCAAATAATCGAGTTATTATTTCCCGTTACTAATGCATCTATGGCATGGGTGACAAACTGATACGCCATAAGTCGATCGAAGACACTGGGATTTCCTCCTCTTTGTATGTGTCCCAATACGCTGACACGTGATTCAAATCCAAGATCTTTCTCAAACCATTGTGCTACGTCATCAGCATTTTTTAGACCCTCAGAAACGATGGCAATAAAGTAATCACGTCCTTTACGTATTTGTGATTCAAAACATTCTTTATATTCATGGATGTCGATAGGGATTTCTGGAATAAGACACATTTCAGCTCCTGACGTGATGGCGGATACGAGAGCCAGGTAACCACAATTACGTCCCATTATTTCAATTATAAAAGCACGTCGAAAGGAGGATGCGGTATCGCGAATAGAATCAATGGCATTTTTAATGACATTGAGTGCGGTATCGACTCCTAAACAGTAATCGGTGCCGTTGATGTCATTATCAATGGTTGAGGGAATGCCGCAAAATGCAATACCGGTTTCATCATGAAAACGTTCCATCCCTCGGAAACTGCCATCCCCTCCAAGCACAACAAGTTTTGTAATCCCTTTTTGACGTAAATTTTCAGCGGCAAGAGCGCGGTATTTGCTCTCTTTAAAGCGCTCAGAACGTGCTGATCGGATTTTAGTTCCTCCTCTCGTCATGATTCCTGCAACATCTTCGTAATGGGCTTCATGAATTTTATCATCGATAAGTCCCTCGTAGCCGTTATAAACAAAAAAAGGCTGCATGTTTTTGGCATACGCATATTCAACAAAGCGTTTGAGGGCAGGATTCATCCCCGAAACATCCCCTCCGGAGCAGAGGATGGCTATTTTATCCATTTGTTTTCCTTCATGGCAATGTTAATCCAAGCGGTGCATTGCCGCGAAAGCGTATGAGTGGCATCTTTCAAAGCGGCTACTCCTCCGATAGCATCCATGCTTGCTGCGGGTGAAGTGATGATAAATCGCTGTGAAGCAAGCGTTTTTTTAGTTTTTGAATCGATTAGCACATAGGTAATATCTATATGGGCATCGCTTGTTTTGTCTTCGTGTATACGATGATAAAAGGAAGAGAGCGTTGACTCAAGCAATAAGTCGGTATTGCTTATGGATGTTTTAGGAACAAGTGTCGAAAAGAGTTGTGCATCATCGAGGGCTGCTAAGAGCACACGATCAATCATCATATTTGGGGCATCATTCCAGCGACTGTACAAATAGGTACCTACTTCTTGATGATCAGTAAGATATAACAGGGCTTTTCCAGAGAGTGAAGGAGCTGTTTGTGTCCCTGCCAATTTTAGGCTTAACAATGATTGAGGGGTAAGTGTGCGGTTGGTTGTGCTGGAAGCCGGTGTCAGAGTATACGCTGTTACCGGAGAGGTAATCGTAGTACATCCGGCTAGAAAGATTCCTAACAATGTAAATAAGAATATACGAATCATGATTATTCTCCCGGGCCTGGTTTGGGTTTTGATTTTTTCAACAAAATGTCGGAAGGGCTTTGTTGAAGAGTTTGAAGGGTCGCTCCCATCTCTTGGGTTAAGATTTTACTTTGTTCTATGAGCGCATTGAGTTCACTGAGCGTAGGTGCTGTGATGGTTTGAAGATTATAATCTCCTCTATCGATGGTGGACTCGATTTTTTGGATGAGTGCATGACTTTGTTTGGAAGTCATTTCTACGGATTGCAAAGTAGCCGTAAGTTTTCTTTCGAGGACATCCGATGTTTGCTTCGCGCTTTGCGCTGTCTCATCAATGCTCTGCAGTGTGTGGCTCGCATTGTTTTCTAGGGTAATCCCCTGAGCTAAAAGAAGTTTTATCTGTTCTTGATAGCTATCCATGTGCTTTGTTAAAGAACGTAAGCTTTCAAGAGATTTTGAAACGTTATGAATGTTGGCATCGCTAAAGAGGAGGTCTGCTCGATCTAAACTCCTAGAGAGCTTTGATGCAACACCGCTAAGTGATTCATCGAGCCGTTTGATCAATGAAGGAGAAGTTGGAATTGTTGCTATATTTTTTTCATTGCTGAGGAGTAAGGGAGATTCTTTTGCCCCACCCTCAATCTCGATGTAAGCGAGTCCCGTAATTCCATAAAATTTTAGGGTGGCAAAGGAGTCAGTTTTGATGGGAGTCTCTTTTTTCA
>JAMCPS010000178.1 GCA_023379705.1 Campylobacterota bacterium | reverse complement strand
AGTTCTACACTACGGAACAAGTCGATACCCGAATCCACGCACGTTATGTATTTGTGCACTGCCTATGAGATGTTTGAGTCTATTGATATAAACGCGAATGGCCCCTTCACTCATCATTTCCGAAGCACTCCACAGCTCTTCAATCATCATCTCTTTGGTCACCACTTCACCCGAATTTCGGATTAACAAAGCCATCAATTGGTACTCTTTTGGAGTAAGCGTAATCTCATTTTGATTTACTAAAATCCGCTTATGTGACTCATCCAGCACCAATGACCCAAGAGATTGATGCTGATTCTTTGGCTTGCTTCGGCGCAAAAGCACCCCCAGCCTCATGATCAGTTCTTGCGTATCAAACGGTTTTTTTAGATAGTCATCTGCTCCATTTTCGTAAGCATTTGAGAGCGTTTCCATATCGCAATGGGAAGAGAGAAACATCGCAGGTGTTTGATCGTCTGCCGTACGCAATGAATGCAATAAGGATAAGCCATCTACTAAAGGAACATTAATATCCAAAAGATATCCGTCAAATTTTTGAACATACGTAGCTTCAAGTGCTTCATGACCGTTACGACAGAGTGTCACGGCATACCCTTCTTCTTCAAGAACATCTTGAATCGATTCTCCAAAAAGAAGATCGTCTTCCAAAAGCAGCAGTTTAATCGACACGCTCAATAGACCACTTTAATATTTCACCCGCTCTCATAGGTACAACTTCGCCATACATCTGGGGAACGGTAAAATCACGCTTAACCAATACTACCTCTTTATATTCGGGGCAAACACCGTAAATCCTCTGTGCATTGTCACTGACAAATGCCTGGAGATTTTCCAGTGCATTATGCTCTTCAAAAATTTCACACAATAACTGCAAAGCTATCGGTGCCGTAAAGACTCCTGCTCCACACCCGCACGACTCTTTTTTATGTTTCGGATGGGGAGCGGAATCGGATCCGAACATCACTTTTGGATGCGCTGCAAGAGCGATTTTTAAAAGTGCGTCTCTATCATGTGGACGTTTGGCTATAGGTTTACAAAAGAGATGAGGACGTAACATCCCTCCTGCTACATCATCAAGCGTAATCATCAAATGGTGCACGGTAATGGTGGCATAAAGATTTTCGTATTTATCGAGTGTCTCTACCGCTTCTCGTGTTGTGATATGCTCCATAATAATTTTGAGTTTTGGAAAATTAACAGCAAGCATCTCGTAAACGCTCATAAACTCCGCTTCGCGATCCATCACAAATCCCATCGTCTCACCATGTACGCACAAGACGATCCCTAAATCCGACATTGCTTCCAATGTCTCACGCATCGGCTCAATGTCAAAGTTTACTACACCCCCCTCAGAGTTCGTCGTTGCACCACTGGGATAAATTTTAACTGCCGTAATATGGTCACGCGCACTCTCTAAAAACTCACGACTGTAGTGTTGATAAAAAAGGGTCATATAAGGTTCAAAATCATCCCCTCCTATGGCCATTTTTATCCGATGCCGATAAGCTTTTACCGCCTCGATTGTCGTTACTGGAGGAACAAGATTGGGCATGACAATCGCCCCGCTAAAACTATAGGAGGTGAGAGGTGCTACGATTTTAAGCATATCTTCATCACGAAGGTGCAAATGCATATCCAATGGCATCATTAAAGAAAGTGTTTTCATAAAGTTAATCCTTGAGTTTATTTTTAGCTTCCAGTATCAGCGCATTAAGTGCCTCTTCATACCGTAAAGCTTCATTTTTATCCGTTGATTCAAAACGGGTTACGAGTACGGGAGTCGTGTTGCTTGCACGTACCAAACCCCACCCTTTCTCAAAAATCACCCGAACACCGTCCACTTGGATAATTTCAACGATGGAAGGAAAATCAGCGGGCGGATTTTTGAGCAGTTCTTTGAGCTTATCAATCAACACAAATTTTTCGCTCTCTGTGGTTGCGACTTTTATCTCTTCAGTTGAAAATACTTGCGGTAGTTTCGCAATCTCGGCATCCAAATCAACCCCTTGCCAAATCAACTCCAACATCCGCAGTGTGGCATAAATCGCATCATCGTATCCAAAATAGCGATCCGCAAAAAAGACATGCCCGCTGACTTCACACGCCAAATGAGCACCAAGTTCTTTCATTCTGACCTTGAGATTCGAGTGTCCCGTTTTGTACATCACCGCTGTAGCACCACGCGCGCTTAGGGTATCGTACATCACTTGCGAACATTTCACCTCACCGATGACCGTCGGTTTATCCATTTTCAATGCATACAAAAGGGCCATAATATCCCCTTTGATGTTATTTTTATGCGTCAAAACCGCAATGCGATCGGCATCTCCATCATACGCAAAGGCAATATCACCTTCTTTTTCCAAAAGCTTTTTAATATCTTCTAAATTATGCTCTTCGCTAGGATCTGGATGATGATTTGGAAATGTTCCGTCAGGATCAGTATAAATCCCTTTTGCATTAAGCCCAAGTTCACGAAAAATATCTTCAATCGCCAAACCGGCAACCCCATTTCCACAATCATACACAATACGCTCTTTCATCCCTTTTAGATGGGAAAAGGCACTGATCATGTACTCTTTGTAGCGGCTTAATGCATCAATTTCTATGACATTACGGTCACATTGTACAGGTGCAGGCATAGCATCGATTTTACGACCAAGAGCATAGATCGATTCACCGAAAAAAGGGCTTTTGTTAATGGTTATTTTAAAACCGTTGTATTCGCTAGGATTGTGAGAACCGGTGATCATTACAGAAGCGCAGGGAGTAATACCGTCGAAAGATTGATAGTTGCAAAAATAGTTAACGGGGGTCAGCACCATTCCCATACCCAGTACCGTCATACCGCCGGCATTCAAACCGGCTGTTAAATATTCAAATAAAACAGGAGAGTGGCTACGTGCATCGTACCCTACAGCGACAACATTGCCAAAGGGCTTTATCTCATGAGCCAACGCCTCACCCAATCTTGTTATGGTTGCTTCATTGAGCTCTTTTTCAAAAATACCTCGGATATCGTACTCACGATAAATGCTCATATTTTCCCTTTTAATTCATTGGAAAAATTATATCGTGAGATTACTAAATAGCTCTTTTGAATTCAGGATACGCTTCGAGTCCGCATTCGCTGACATCAAGACCTTGCACCTGCTCTTCATCGGTTGCTCTAAAAGGAAAAACTTTATTAATAAGATAGATAATCGCAAAGGACACTGTAAAAACAAAAATTGCAATTTCTGCAACACCTTTGAGTTGATTTAAAAAAGTAATATTTTTCGCACTGTCTGCCGCAAAAATTCCTACTGCCAGTGTTCCCCAAATACCATTCACCAAATGAACCGAAAGGGCACCAACCGGATCATCAATGTGTGCTTTATCAAACAAAGGAACTGCTAAAACAACCAAAATTCCGCCAATAAATCCTACCGCAAGCGCATCATACATACTAAATAAATGCGCCCCTGCCGTTACCGCAACCAATCCGCCAAGAGCCCCGTTAAGAATCATCGTTATATCAAAAAGCTTGTAACGGACATAAATCAAAATTCCTGCTGAAATTGCCCCTGCAAGACCTGCAATATTGGTATTGAAAATCGTCAATGCGACACTGTCAGCCAACTCTTTAGTAGAGATACCACCAACTGAACCGCCATTAAATCCAAACCATCCAATCCATAATAACATCGCACCTAAAACAACAAGTGGAATATTAGAAGCAGGAATTACACGCATTTGATTATGAACGTATCGACCTTTACGCGCCCCTATGACCAAAATTGCCGCAAGTAACGCCCAGCCACCCGTAGAGTGAATAACCGTAGAACCCGCTAAATCAACCATATTCAAATCAAAAATGGTTTCTTTGAGCCAATCGCTTCCCCAGCTGATATTGACTGCGGCAGGATAAATAAATCCGCCCATAATTACCGTAAAGATGGTTAATGGAAATAATTTGGCCCGCTCACCGACACCACCACTCATGATATTAATCGCTTTACCGACAAAGGCCATCTGGAACATAAAAAATGCCCATTTGCTCATTGTTATGCTTTGCAGTTCACCAAAAGCCAGCGTATATCCGATCAAAATAAATGCCATAGACGCTACCGCGTAAATCATTACGTTCACAGTTAACACACTCGAAACGTTTTTAGTACGCACAAGCCCTGCTTCAAGCATTGCAAAACCGGGAACCATCAAAATAATAAGGGTGATAGAGAAAAGAGTAAAAAGAGTATCGATAACGTACGCAGTATCCATAAAGCAGCACCTTTAACTATGAAATAAAGGCGTGCATTATAGTGTAAAAAAAAAGAAGTTGACCTCTTCTTCTGATTAAATTTTAATCAGTTACGATTAGATTGCTTCAGAATCCGTTTCACCCGTACGAATACGAACAATTTTACTAATATCGGTGACAAATATTTTTCCATCACCGATCTTGCCCGTACGAGCTGCTTCAACAACCGTGTTAACGACTTGATCTACCATCGAATCATCAACCACCATCTCCATTTTGATTTTAGGGATAAAATCAACCACATATTCAGCACCGCGATACAATTCGCTGTGCCCTTTTTGACGACCGTAACCTTTTACTTCACTTACCGTCATACCCGTAATACCGATTTCGGCAAGGGCATCTTTTACATCTTCGAGTTTAAATGGTTTAATAACCGCTTCAATTTTTTTCATTCTCAGTTCCTTTATAAGTTAAATCCGCGTTCGCCGTGAACCGATTCGTCAAGACCCATACTCTCTTGCTCTTCATCCACACGTGAACCTTGGGTAATTGCCATAGCGATATAATACACCACAACCGTTCCAATTAAGGTAAATGCACCAACAATTGCGACCGATTCAAGCTGTACCATAATTTGACCCATACGATCTCCTGACGCTTTAAGCGGACCGTCCCACAACAATGCTTTATCATTAACAGCAAAGATACCTGTTGCGATTGCACCCCATAAACCAGCTAAGAAGTGAACTCCGAATGCATCCAAACTGTCATCGTATCCAAATACTTTTTTCATTACCATTACACCAAAGAAAGCGATCAATGCCCCTGTGACACCAATGATAAATGCCCCTTGCACCAAAACAAAACCTGCTGCTGGAGTAATCGCGACCAAACCGGCAATTGCGCCTGTTGCTGCACCTAATAAAGTTGCCTTTTTGTAAACCATATACTCAACTGCGATCCATGTTACGGCAGCTACCGATGCTGCTATGGTTGTTGTCAAATACGCAACACCTGCAATCGCGTTTGCACCAAATGCTGATCCACCGTTAAATCCATACCAACCGAACCAAAGAAGACCTGCCCCTACCGCTGTCAAAATAACACTTGCAGGTTTCATTGCTGTTTTTGGATAACCGGCACGCTTTCCAACCAATAGAGCCAATACCAAACCAGCCAAACCACCGTTCATGTGAACAACCGTACCGCCGGCAAAGTCAAGCGCACCTTCGTTGAAAAGGTATCCGCCACCCCATACCATATGCGTAATAGGAGCATAAACCACCAATACCCAAATAGCCGTAAACACCATCCATGTCGAAAACTTGATGCGCTCAATGACTGATCCTGAAGCAATAGCTACGGTGATCGCGGCAAAAGTTCCTTGGAAAACAACAAATACAAATTTAGGATACAACTGACCCAAATCAACATTGGTCAAATCTGTCCAGGCAATACCGTTAAGCATCACATTGCCAAATCCGCCGATGACTTGATTCATTGACCCCTCAGCCGTACCGAATGCGATTGAATAACCAGCAATGATCCAAACAATAAAACCAACTACAAATGCACCGAATACCATTGCATAGGTATTCAAAATATTCTTAGCTCTTGTCATTCCACCGTAAAACAGGGCCAAGCCAACCGGAGTCATAAGCATAACCAATGCCGTTGACATCATCATCCACGCTGTGTCACCTGAATTTAGTACAGGTGCCGCTACAGCAGCCGCATCTTCTGCTAATGCCAACATCGGCAGTAACAATAATGATAAAATGAATTTCTTCATCTCTACTCCTTTTAAGTGTGTGTTATAAAACTCAGCCACCATTCTACAGGAGCAACAAAGTAATTAGTTCTATTTGGATGATTAAAATTTAATCAGTACCATTTTTCATCCAAAATCATCACTTAAGGCTCGTTGAGTTATAATCGGCGACTTAATCTTCACTTTTTCGGGGACTGCATGAACGATCTGCTAGACAACAGCGAAATTCACGATATAAATATAGAAGACACACTCAAGAGCAGTTATCTTGACTATTCCATGAGCGTTATCATCGGACGGGCACTTCCAGATGTGCGTGATGGGCTCAAGCCGGTTCACCGCCGTATTCTTTATGCGATGGATAAGCTTAACCTCTCTGCTGGTGCTAAATACAAAAAATCAGCCCGTATCATCGGGGATGTCATCGGACAGTATCACCCGCACGGTGATACCTCTGTTTATGATGCATTGGTTCGTATGGCGCAGCCATTTGCGATGCGTGTACCGCTTGTTGACGGTCAGGGGAACTTTGGTTCCGTCGATGGAGACAATGCGGCAGCCATGCGTTATACGGAAGCACGTATGACCCGTTATGCCGGAGAACTGCTCAAAGATCTTGAAAAAGATACCGTCAATATGGTAGATAACTATGATGGGACAACGCAAGAACCTGTAGTTCTTCCTACCCGTGTGCCCAATCTTCTTATAAACGGTTCGAGCGGTATTGCGGTTGGTATGGCCACCAATATTCCTCCTCATAACCCCAATGAAGTGCTCAGTGCATTGGTTCATCTTATGGACAATCCCAATGCTTCTCTCATCGAGATCATGCAGTTTATCAAAGCACCTGATTTTCCAACAGGTGGAACCATCTATGGGAAAAAAGGGATTTTAGATGCCTACGAAACCGGTCGCGGCCGTATTCGTGTTCGTGCTAAAACCCATATCGAGAAAAAAGCAAACAAAGACGTTATCGTTATCGATGAACTCCCATACCAAGTCAATAAAGCCCGTTTGATTGAAACCATCGCCGATTTGGTCAAAGATAAATTTATTGAAGGTATCAGCGAAATTCGTGACGAATCCGACCGCGAAGGTATCCGTGTCGTCATCGAACTAAAACGCGATGCCATGAGCGAAATCGTTCTCAACAACCTCTACAAATCGACCAATATGGAAACGACTTTTGGGATCATCATGCTCTCCGTTTTCAATCAAGAACCTCGTATTTTTACCCTTTTGGAAATGCTGGGCCACTTCATCAATCACCGCAAGACCGTTATTATCCGTCGTACGATTTTTGATCTTGAGAAAGCAAAAGCGAGAGCCCACATTTTAGAAGGTTTGAAAAAAGCGCTTGATCATATCGAAGCCATTATCAAACTTATCCGTGCGAGCAAAGACGGTGAAAGTGCCAAAGAAGGTCTTATCAGCGAATTTGGATTCTCTCCTATCCAAGCACAAGCCATTTTGGACATGCGTCTTCAGCGTCTTACGGGGTTAGAGCGTGATAAAATCGAAAATGAGCTCAAAGAGATCTTGGCGCATGTCGAATATCTCGAATCCATACTACGCAGCGAAGAAGTACTCAAAGGAATCATCAAAGATGAGTTTGTTGAACTCGTTGAGCAATTTAATATTCCACGTGTTACGGATATCGAAGACAATTACGATGACATCAACATTGAAGACTTGATTCCAAATGAGCCTATGGTAGTTACCATCAGTCATCGCGGTTACATCAAGCGTGTTCCGCTGGCATCTTATGAGAAACAGCGCCGCGGAGGAAAAGGCAAAGTTGCCGTTACCACCTACGATGACGACTTCATTGAGAAATTCTATACGTGTAATACTCATGATACGCTCATGTTTGTCACCGATCGTGGGCAATTGCACTGGTTAAAAGTATACAAAATCCCAGAAGGTTCACGTACGGCTAAAGGTAAAGCGGTTGTCAATCTCATCAATCTCGAAGCCGATGAGAAAATTCGATCCATCATTCCTACCACTGATTTTGATGACAATAAATCACTCGTATTCTTTACCCAAAACGGGATTGTAAAACGAACAGCACTCAGTGAGTTTTCAAATGTACGAAGTAACGGTGTACGCGCAATCGTACTGGATGAGGACGATGCACTCATCACCGCACACATTGCAAACGAAGAGACAAAATACCTCTTTATCGTTACGAAATTTGCACAATGTATTAAATTCGAAATCGAAAAAACACGCAACCAAGGTCGAAGCACTCGCGGTGTTCGCGGTATTAAATTCAAAGTTGAAGGCGACGTTGTCGTCGATGCCAACATCATCAAAAACGATGAGCAAGAAATCCTTATGGTAAGTGAAAAAGGGATTGGTAAGCGTACAACCGCTGAAGAATATCGCCTCACTAACCGTGCAGGTTCAGGTGTCATCGCCATGAAACTCAATGCAAAAACAGGAACAACTGTCGTAGGTTGTCTCATGGTAGATGAGACTATGGACATGATGGCACTCACCGTTGCGGGCAAAATGATCCGTGTTGATATGCAAACCATTGCAAAATCGGGACGTAATACCAGCGGTGTTTATATCATCAAAGGCGACGATGTCAAGAGCATTTCCCGTTGTCCAAAAACAGAAGCGGATGAAGAGGATGAAGGTGAAATTACAGAAGAGAACGAAGGAACGTTGAATTTGGAATAATACTTGCTTTAGGTTAGATACTATTTTAGCCTATTGAAGGAAACCAACCATGAAGTATTCAGCAGCCTTGGCCTTGCTTTTAAGTATCTCTACCTTGCAAGCGGGGATTTTCAGCCCTGATTCAACAGGAAAAGTTCGTTGTGTTTACAGCGGAACAGAAGGTAACTGTGTTGAACCTTCCCTTGATTCTACGCATGAGCTTGTTATCACTGTCTTTGGTCAGGGAGTTGCACCAACGGTTACTGCCTCTCCGGCACAAGCCTATGCTCTGGCTAAACGTGCCGCACTTGCTGATGGCTACCGTCAAATTGCCGAACGAATCAAAGGTGTCCACATAGAAGGGCAAGATTCGGTCAAAAACATGATGTTGCAGCGTTCAACGGTTCGTACTTCCGTAGATGCAATGGTTCGTGGTGCTAATGTCATGGATACAACATTCAAAGATGGTTTATGCGAAGTGGAACTCGAAATCGTTCTTTCTTACTCACAGTTTTCACGTTAATCATCACTTCCGCCCTTATGGGCGATGAATATTTGATTGGATACCGTCTTACAACTCAAAATTCAATATTAGTTTCTGATCGGATAAGTGTTTCTAAATCCATGACTCCTTGTCTTGGAACAAAACAAGAGAGCTTATCTCTTCCTCGTCAACCCTCTCAAAGACTTCAATCCCTTCTAAATAACCATGAAGATGAATTTATAGAATTTGCCACACAACAAACGATTAAGCTTCAAAGTCACCAAAATATCTCCAATTATGCACATGTATCCAGTGATTCCATAACTCTTCCTACGCGGTGTTATGTTGTCGATTTTAATGATGATTCTGTTACAATTTCACTATTAAAATAGCTCAAGGGTGTGCATGAAAATTGCGATAGTCGAAGATGATATCAATATGCGTAAATCGCTTGAAATAGCGATGAGCGATTACAGCCAATACGATGTTCACACGTTTAAAAGCCCCAAAGACGCCCTAAAAAAACTCGATGACAGTTTCGATCTCATAATCAGTGACATCAACATGCCGGGGATGGACGGTATTGAGTTCGTAAAAAGCTTAAATGGAAAATACGAAGTCATCTTTATAACAGGCAATGCCACTTTAACGCGAGCAATCGAATCCATACAGCTTGGGGTCAAAGACTTTTTGCTAAAACCTTTTGCCATTGAAACCCTTGTCGCCGCAATACAGCGCAGTGCCAATGTTCAGCAGAAAGTCAAAAAAGAAGGGACAAAATGCACACTTAAATTAGGTGCCTTTCTTGGAACCTCTCCCGCCTTGGAAAAACTTCTAACGTATATCGACAAAGCCGCTAAAACTGATGCCAGTATTATGCTTTTGGGAGAAAGCGGCGTAGGAAAGGAAGTCTTTGCCTGCCATGTCCATAAACAGTCTCTTCGCAATGACAAACCTTTTATTGCTATCAATATGGCAGCCATCCCTGAAAACTTGATTGAAAGCGAACTTTTTGGATTTGAAAAAGGTTCTTTTACCGATGCGACAGAGACAAAAATCGGTCAATTTGAACTGGCCAATGGAGGGACACTTTTCTTGGACGAAATAGGTGAAATGCCTTATGCACTTCAAGCAAAACTTTTAAGGGTATTGCAAGAGCGTGAAATTCGACGTCTTGGTTCGTCCAAAAGTACTAAAATAGATGTTCGTATCATCACGGCAACCAATGCAAATTTACAGCAAAATATTACCGATGGAAAATTTCGAGAAGATCTTTATTATCGCCTCAATACGATTCCTCTAAGCATCCCTCCTCTGCGCGAACGCCGAGAAGAAATCATCCCTATTGCCACTGCAATTTTACAGCAAAACTGTAGCCAATATGGCTTTGCCCTCAAAACATTCGATACCAATGCGATAAAAGCCCTGGAACTTTATACATGGCCTGGCAACATTCGAGAACTTATCTCCGTCGTTGAAAGATCGGCTATATTAAGCGACAGCGACACGATACAAGTTGAAGACCTTTTCTTAGAAGCACGAGGATTTGGAAGAATTTAAAGAGTTCACAGTCCCTATTCGATATAATCGCATTTCCATAATAACCTGAGGAATTTGCCTATGAAACTTTATAACGTCGCGATTGTCGGAGCAACCGGAGCCGTCGGTGAAGAAATTTTACGTGTATTAGAAGAAATCGATTTCCCTTTTGCCAAAATTGTTCCCCTCGCAAGTGCACGAAGTGCCGGCAATACGGTTACCTTTAACGATCAAGATCTTGTTATCCAAGAACTGACTGCAACGGTATTTACCGAAGAAAGTATAGAAATTGCCCTCTTTAGTGCAGGCGGAAGCATATCAGCTGAGTTTGCCCCTTATGCTGCAGCGGCAGGTGCTGTTGTTATTGATAATACCAGCCACTTCCGTATGTACGACGATGTTCCTCTTGTTGTTCCTGAAGTAAACCCTGAAGATATTGCTCAATGGAAAAATCGCGGTATTATCGCAAATCCTAACTGTTCAACCATCCAAATGGTACAAGCGCTCAAACCGCTTGATACGGCATACGATCTACTACGCATCGATGTCAGCACCTATCAAGCAACATCCGGTGCCGGAAAAACTGCGATGGAAGAGCTTGTTGAGCAAATGCAGGCCTTTTTTGCATTCAAACTCGATGATACAGAACCTAAAAAATTTCCACATCGTATTGCTCTCAATGCCATTCCTCAAATCGATTCCTTTACCGACACGGGCTACACCAAAGAAGAACTCAAAATGGTGAATGAAACTCAAAAAATCATGCACAAAGAGATCGAAGTGAGCGCTACATGTGTCCGTATTCCAACGCTTCGAGGTCATGCGGAAACCCTTACCCTTACTTTTGACGCTGCGGTAGATGCGAATGAAGCACGTGAACTTTTACGTAAATCTCCGAATATTATTGTTCTTGATGAACCCAGCGAAAGTCTTTATCCAATGCCCTCTCTGTGCATGGATCAAAATGAAACTTTTGTCGGACGCATTCGCAGTGATCTGTATCGTGACAATGTCCTTCATATGTGGGTCGTTGCCGATAACCTTCGTGTAGGAGCTGCAACCAATGCTGTACGAATCGCCCAAAAATGGGTAGAGATGCAAGGAGCATAATCATGAAATTTTTAGAAAACTTATTTGAAAATGGTATTTGGAGTTCACGTTTAATTATCCTGTTCGCTGTCGTATTTGGCTTGCTTGGTGCTGTTTTACTGTTTACCATTGCCAGTTTTGACATTTATCACACTATGCTTTACGTGATTCGTGTTTATGCTAACGGCATGCATCCAGAACACTTTCATGAAGAAGTAGTCGGCGGAATTATCGGTGCGGTGGACCTCTACCTCATTGGTGTGGTTATGATCATTTTCTCTTTTGGTCTGTATGAACTCTTTATCTCCGATATTGATCCTGCAAAAGATGCACATGGAAAAGAAAACCAGCTCCTAGCGGTTCATTCACTCGATCAGCTCAAAGACAAAATATCCAAAGTTATCGTCATGGTACTAGTCGTTGGGTTTTTCCAAAAAGTAGGCCATACTGTTTTCACTGGCGCATTGGATCTTTTATATCTTGCCCTCTCCATCACAGCCGTCGCTGTAGGTCTTTATTTCTTGAGCAAAGTAGGTCATCATGAGTAAAATTTTTGTCGATGCATGTTTTGGAAAAGAAACTGCGTACACACCCGTATGGATGATGCGCCAAGCAGGACGTTATCTCCCTGAATATATGGCAGTTCGTCGTCGTGCTGGCAACTTTCTCAACCTCTGCCACGCGCCTGATATGGCTGCTGAAGTCACGATTCAACCTCTCGATATTGTGGGCGTTGATGCCGCAATCCTTTTTAGTGATATTTTGGTCGTTCCCAATGAAATGGGAATGAAACTTGACTTTATTAATGGTGAAGGCCCTGTTTTTGAAAGCCCCGTTAAAAACGAGGAAGATTTAGACGCTCTTATCGGTGGAGATGAAGCAGCTTCAAAACTAACCTATGTTTACGAAACCATCAGAATTTTACGCTCACAGCTCGATGCACGCGGTGACCACAAAGCGCTAATCGGTTTTACGGGTGCACCCTGGACATTGGCAACGTATATGATTGAGGGACATGGAACTAAAACCTACAATGTTTGTAAAAAAATGATGTATTCCAATCCTGAGCTTTTACATAAGATTTTGCGTAAAGTGACTGAAGTTGTCAAACTTTACATGGAAAAACAAATCCAATCGGGTATCGATGTCGTACAGATTTTCGACAGTTGGGCAGCCGCTATCGAGCCTTCTAAATACGATGAATTTTCTTGGAGCTACATGGTCGAAATTGCCGAGTATTTAAAAGAAAAATACCCGCACATTCCTGTCATTATGTTCCCAAAAGGGGTTCCAGCCTTTTTAGATAAAGTCTACGGAAACTTTGATGTATTTGGTGTCGATTGGAGCACTCCAATGGCATTGGCAAAAGAAAAACTTGGGGATCGTTACGTCCTTCAAGGAAATATGGAGCCCTGCCGTCTGTACTCAAAAGAACAAACCACCGCATCCGTAGAAGAGATTCATAACATCATGGGTGGTAAACGTCATATATTCAACCTAGGGCACGGCATCTTACCCGATGTTCCTGTTGAGCATGCACAACACTTTGTTCGTGAGTGTCAAAGAGTAAGTAAAAAATAAGATGAATACCATCTTCGGTCCCGTCCACTCACGCCGTTTTGGTGTATCATTAGGGATCGACCTCTCTGCCTCCACCAAACAATGCAATTTTGATTGTCTCTATTGCGAGCTTGCTCCACTGCCGGCCATTACCCATCAACATGATATTACTCCCGTAGAAACAATTCTCGCCGATTTAACGCAGGCACTGACCCAACATCCTAATATTGATGTGATCACCCTTACTGCCAATGGCGAACCGACCATGTATCCCTATCTTGATCAACTCGTAGATGCTATCAATATCCTAAAAGCGGATAAAAAGACACTCATTCTCTCTAACAGTGCATCCCTTAGCGATGAAAAAGTATTTAATACGCTACTCAAACTTGACCAAGTCAAGCTCTCTCTCGATGCCGCTACTACTGATATTTTTCATAAAATCGACCGCCCGGCAGAGGGAATCGACATTGCAACCATCATCCAAGCCATTGACCGTTTTTCTCATATTTTTACAGGAAAACTTTTTATAGAGATTCTCTTTGTCCGAGGAGTCAACGACACCGCTCAAGAGGTCTGCGCACTTAACCAAGCACTTATGCGCTTTAAATGTGACCGAATTGACATCGGAACCATTGATCGTCCTCCTGCCTATGCCGTTAGCGGATTAGATTTTCAAGAACTCTATACCATCTCTCAATCGTTTGATCCCTCTTTGCCTATCCATATCGTATCACGTACCCACGCAACAGCAACACCAAGCAGTTACAGCACGGATGAGATACTCACCACCCTAGACAAACGCCCCCTCACCCAAGAAGACATTGAAGCACTTTTCGATGAGAATTCTAAAAAACGTCTTCAAACGCTTATAAGTGAGGATAAAATCACCCATATTGAACGTTCTAATGTCCTTTTTTATCTTCCAAAACAAAATACACAAAGAAAACGCCTGAAATCTACTGTAACTACTTGACAATTCAGCTAAAGGCCACTATAATTACGGCCTCTTAAAACATTCCGGATTAGCTCAGCGGTAGAGTAGGTGACTGTTAATCACTTGGTCACTGGTTCGAATCCAGTATCCGGAGCCACCCTTTTAAAACAATCATACGCCCATTCAACAATCAAGTGCAACAACGTTATTTTTATAGTGTAGCTTCGAGTCATCAATCCATTGTGCAATTTTAGCAAAGAACACTTCATGCGGAGTTTTATAGCCAAGTATTTTTCGAGGTCTATGGTTTAGTTTCTCTTGTATGTCTACAATAAATTTATCACTTATCGTCTCAAACTTTGTCTTCTTCGGAATATATTCCCGTATTAATCCATTGGTGTGTTCGTTAAGTCCTCGCTGCCACGATTTATATAGGCGACTGGACAAAGACATAGCTGCTGTAAAAGAGTTATTAGAGCATCTATAATCACATATTCTTGAACATTTTAGACTATAAACATTGCTATAGTGAGGATAAATATTTACAGTGTATAATTTTTGAAATAAGAATTTAGACACAATAAATTTAAAAAATGGGGATATTATTATGGAAAACACTGAAATTGAATTTGATAGTATGAGCATTGTTCAAAAAATAAATGCTATTGATAAAATTATAGATGATAAAATTAGAGCATATCTGCAAGCAGATGGCGGAGATTTGGATTTTATTGAGCTTAAAGAAACAAATGGATTAACGGATATTTATATCTCCTATGTAGGGGCTTGCGGATCGTGTGAAAGTTCAGGGGGAACTCTCGCATCCATCCAAAGAATCTTGAATGGACAGCTTGAAACGAATAATATAAGAGTTTACGTCATTTAATTAAGCAATTACAGGATCGTAGTAATGGGTGGTTTTGCCGGTGGAGATGAGGGTGGATATTGGGATATTGATACTCTTCCTGCTTCGATGGATCAACAAAATGACCATACATCAAAGAATACGACTGGAAAAAACTCCAACATAGAGAAAACAGATACAGGATACAGTATCAAAGCCCACGCAAGAGTAAAAAGTCTCTCCGGTTGGATACGCGTAGAAGAATTGTACGATACGATCAGCTTTGTATCCTGTAAATGTGAAAGTTTTACCCTTGAGGGATGTGATGATATCCCCTTGGAATCCAACACCATTTACCAAGCCTACCTAGTCCTCAACGACTTTACCAATGATTCAGATATTCTAGACTATTTTTCTACCCATAAGGTAGTAGTAACCAAACGTATTGCCCCCTCAGCCGGTTTTGGCGGAAGCTCGTCGGATGCGGCAGCCTTTATAGGTTTAGTTAAAGAGGTATGTAATCTCATACTCACTACCGATGAATTGGCAAAAATAGGCAGCTCCATAACCCCTGATGTACCCTTTTTTATCCATAATTAATACCCTAAGCAGAATTACACTATAATTTTTTTACAATTAACAGTTTTTGGAGCATCATGAAGGGGATCATTTTAGCCGGCGGTAGCGGAACGCGACTCTACCCGATCACCAAAGGGGTGAGCAAACAACTCGTCCCCATTTACGATAAGCCTATGGTTTATTATCCCCTCTCTGTTCTAATGCTCGCAGGGATTACTGAAGTACTGATTATCTCTACCCCTACTGATTTACCCCGTTTTGAAGAACTTTTAGGAGATGGAAGCGATATCGGGATGCGCTTTGAGTACTGCGTACAGCCTAGCCCCGACGGTCTGGCGCAAGCCTTTATCTTGGGTGCTGATTTTGTCGCTAATGATGATGTTTGTCTGGTATTGGGAGACAATATCTTCCACGGCCATGGACTGACTAAACTATTGGCGCAATCGGTTCGTAATGTTACCCAAGAGAAAAAAGCCACCGTATTTGGCTACTGGGTCAAAGATCCTGAACGTTATGGTGTTGCTGAGTTTGATAAAGAGGGAAATGTTCTCTCAATCGAAGAAAAACCGCTGAAGCCCAAAAGCTCTTATGCCGTTATCGGACTGTATTTTTATCCAAACAGTGTTGTCGAAATTGCCAAAAACATTAAACCCTCCGATCGTGGAGAGTTAGAGATCACTACCGTCAATCAAGAATATTTGGCACAAAACGCTCTCAAAGTAGAACTCATGGGGCGTGGCTATGCATGGCTGGATACCGGTACGCACGAGAGTCTGCTCGAAGCCAGTATGTTCATTCAGACTATTGAAAACCGTCAGGGACTCAAAGTGGCCTGTCTCGAAGAGATCGCTTTTGAGATGGGTTACATCACCAAAGAAAAACTGCTCGAATTAGCGAAACCATTGAGTAAAAATCAATACGGTCAATACCTCATCCGTCGTGCAAACGAAGGTAAAATAAACTAATGACATTTACCCGCACTTCCATACCCGACGTTATCCTTATTGATCCAATGGTCCACGGCGATGAGCGTGGATATTTCGTTGAAACTTTTCGTGCCGATAAGCTCGAAGCATTTTTAGGTTTCACAGTACCCTTCTGTCAAGACAATGAAAGTAAATCAAGTTATGGAGTCCTACGAGGTCTGCACTATCAGCTCCCTCCACATGCGCAAAGTAAACTGGTCCGTATTATCGAGGGAGAAGTGCTTGATGTAGCGGTTGATATACGAGAAGGTTCACCGACTTTTGGTCAACATGTCGCCGTACGTTTAAGTGGCGAGAATAAACGCCAGATGTTTATACCGCGTGGTTTTGCTCATGGGTTCGTAGTACTTAGCGAAACCTGCACTTTTGCCTACAAAGTCGATAATTATTATTCTCCAGAATGTGACCGTGGAATTGCATTTGATGACCCTGCTTTAAATATCGATTGGATTGCAGAACTGTCTAAGCTACAACTTTCTGCCAAAGATACTAAGCAGCCCCTATTCGCAGATGCTGACCATTTTGACTATAGTGAAAGCCTCTATGTCTAAAATTCTCGTTACTGGTGAAAATGGACAATTAGGTAGTGAGATCAAAGAGATAAGCAGCTCATACACTCAACATGAATTCACTTTTGTTGATCGAAACACTCTGGATCTCAGTAATTTATGTAAATTAGAAGACTACTTTGACGATAAAACTTTTGATGTCATTATCAACTGTGCTGCTTATACCGCTGTGGACAAAGCAGAAAATGAGATAGAACTTGCCAATACCATCAACCATCGTGCCGTTTCTCTCCTTGCTAAAATTGCAAAAAAGAAAAACATGGCATTTATCCATATATCTACGGATTATGTTTTTAATGGCCAAAACTACTGTCCTTATATCGAAATAGATCCTACCGACCCACAGGGGGTTTATGGGCGAACCAAAGGGGATGGAGAAAACGCAATTTTGGATGTTGCCCCTAAAAACAGTATCATCATCCGTACCTCATGGGTTTACTCATCATTCGGATCTAACTTTGTCAAAACGATGCTTCGTTTAGGCAAAGAGAAAGATACGCTTGGCGTCATCTTTGATCAAGTGGGAACCCCTACGTATGCGCGCGATTTAGCTAAAACGATTCTAGATATTCTACCAAAAATCAATAATGAAGCACCCGAAATTTATCATTACAGTAATGAAGGTGTGGCAAGCTGGTATGACTTTGCTCAAATAATCTTTGAACTTACCAACATAAACTGCAAGGTAAATGCTATCACGACCGAAGAATATCCGCTTCCCGCACCACGACCCCATTACAGTTTATTGAATAAATCAAAAATCAAAAATAACTTTGAAATAACTATTCCCTATTGGAGAGATTCTCTCAAAGAGTGTTTAAAAGAATTAGGAGGAATCAAATGAAAACCATTTTAGTCACCGGATGTGCCGGATTTATCGGGAGTAATTTTGTTCCCTATTTTTTAAACAAATATTCTGATGTTCGTCTTATAAATTTGGATCTACTCACTTATGCAGGTGATATGTCCAATCTATCTGATGCACCACAAGATGATCGTCATATCTTTGTTCAAGGAGATATTTGCGATCGTCCTTTGGTTGAATCTCTTTTTTTTCAATACGACATTCGTGGCGTGATTCATTTCGCTGCTGAGAGTCATGTTGATAACAGCATCAAAAATCCCGGGGTGTTTGTCCAAACCAATGTTAACGGAAGCTTTACTCTTATTGATATTGCCTATAAAGCATGGATGGAAAAACCGTTTGTCTACAAGACAGGTTATGAAGGATGCCGATTTCATCATATCAGTACGGATGAAGTGTATGGAACGCTCGGAGAAACAGGGCTTTTTACCGAAGAAACTGCATATGCACCCAACAGCCCCTACAGCGCTTCAAAAGCAGGCAGTGACATGATTGTCCGCAGTTATCACCACACCTATGGAATGAACACCGTCATTACCAATTGCTCCAACAACTATGGTCCAAAACAACACGATGAGAAATTGATCCCCACGATTATCCGAAAAGCACTAGCCGGTGAAAACATTCCTATCTACGGTGATGGTAAAAATATCCGTGACTGGCTCTATGTGCTCGATCACTGCAAAGGGATTGATCTCGTCTACCATAGTGGGCGAAGCGGTGAAGTCTACAACATTGGCGGACGTAACGAGCGTAATAACAATCAAATCGTTGAGACTATCTGCAACTTGCTAGATAGCATGAAATCTAAATCAGATGGCAAAAGTTATAACAAACAAATTACTTACGTTGAAGACCGTGCTGGGCATGATCGCCGCTATGCCATTGATGCTACCAAGATTGAAACCGAGCTTGGATGGAAAGCTGATGAAAACTTTGATACAGGTATCGTAAAAACAATTCAATGGTATTTAAAAAAAGATGCTTAATTATTTTATACTAAAATTTGATAATAAAATTGAATTTACATTCTACTTTTCCTCATTACTATTCGCCTTTACCTTTCCCCTCTCCCGTGCGGCGGTGAGTTTTTTCATCATTTGGTTTATCGCCCTTTTTTTACTTGGCCGCGATTACAAAAATGGATGGTCACAAATCAAGCAAAACCACGTCTTTTGGGCGATGGGAGTATTTATTGCGCTATTGGCTCTCTCGCTGCTGTGGTCTGAAGATAAAAGCGATGGTCTCAACCAGCTTCGACTATACGGCTACTGGATCATTATCCCTATCCTCGCCGTAACGCTCAAACGCGAATGGCTCCCCGGTATCATCACCGCCTTTTTGGGAGGGATGTTTATCAGCGAGATCATCGCGTACGGGATCTATTTTGAGTGGTGGACATTCAAAGATCGCACCCCCCAATACCCTGCCCCTTTTATGAGCCACATCCACTACAGCATCTTTTTGGCTACCACCTCGATTATTCTACTGTCACGTTTGCTTTCCCAACGCTATACCTGGCGCAGTAAACTCCCTATGTTCATTTTCTTTGTGACATCGACGGGGAATCTGATGATATCAACCGGACGAACAGGGCAGTTGGCTCTTTTTGTTGCAATAGGGGTTGCTGTTGTCATCCACTATCGATTAACCATCAAATCATTTTTTATTTTTACCCTGCTTTGTGTAACACTTTTTGTTGGAGCATATTCAACCATTGATCTGTTTAAACTCCGTATTGATCAAGGGATAGAGGACACACAAAAATTTCAAAAAGGAAACTACAATTCGTCATGGGGACTGCGTGCCGCGTTTTGGATCGTCACGTATGACATTGTACGAGAGCATCCGCTGTTAGGTGCAGGGATTGGTGACTACCGTCTCGCCTCTCGTGAAGCGCTCCAAACGAATGAACACGGATTTACCAAAGAAACAATCGCATGGTGTTCGGACAGCCATTTTCACAACCAATATCTGATGATTTTAGCGCAGACCGGGCTGATAGGATTTGCCTTAATGCTATGGTTGCACATTGAACTGTTTCGAGTGAAGATTAAAGATCCACAACTCAATGAATTCAGCAAACTCAGCCTCACCGTCTTTGTCGTAGGGAATATCGCCGAACCGTTATGGATATTGCAGTTTCCAATCATTTTGTTCATATTTATCACCAGTATCTCACTGGCTTCCCAATCTGTATCCAATGGACCGCAAGAGATTTAAAAGAAGTGTTAGAGTACAATTTTATCATTAACATTACTAAGGAAAAAAGTGCATATCGGACCCATTATTATTAATCGACTTGCCAAATTATTAGGAGCATTGATTAAAGCGTTTTCCTATCTTTTTCATTTTATTTTTCCTAAAAAACGTTTTACCATTCCGACAGAAAGCCATGCTTTCTTTTCCTCTAAAACATCCAGCAATATCACAAAAATCATTTGGCAGACCAACTATACCAATAATGTAAGTTTACCCGTTTATGTAAACTATTTGTTTAACCGCCTCATGTCACTGGATTGGGAATATCGCTACGTCAGCACTGAAGATCGTTTAGACTTTATGAGAACACATTCCTCTAAGCAAGTCTCAGATGCTTTTGAGCAACTCACCGACGGAGCTTCCCAAGCTGATTTATGGAGACTTTTTGTCTTGAACTATTATGGTGGCGTCTATATGGACATCGACGCACATGCAGTATGGCCGCTGTCTAAAATTATTAAGTCGGAGTATACAGAGTTATTTTTAATGACAAAACACAATTACAGTAACTACTTTATCGCCTCCTCAAAAAACAACTCCCATTTAGAAAAATCAATAAGCATTATTATCGACAATATAGAAAAAAAGAACATTGGAGAAGGCGTGTATGATTTAACAGGCCCTACCGTATTGAACAAAGCTATTGGAGATCAAGTAGTCAATCATAGACACAACCGTATCACTTGCGTGCAAGGTAGCTTTACGAATGAATATTTTCAGTACATTGATAAACCAAGAGGAAAATGGACGCATGCAAAAAAAGAAGAATTGTTAAAATCATGAATAAATAATTTTTATATATAATACTAACCAATTGTCGGAGAGTGAATGTCTTATCCTAAATCAACCATTATTATTTCAGTCTACAAAGATACCGAAGCTCTCGGTTTGATTCTAGATAGCCTTATAGATCAAACCTATCCTTCTGATCAAATTATTGTCTCTGAAGATGGTGATTCCAGGGAAATGACAGAATATCTCTCTACTCAAAGTAAACGTTTTACGAATCTCCTTCATCTTTCCCAGCCTGATATTGGATGGCGTAAAAACAGAGCACTCAACCGTGCCATAGCTTCTGCTATTGGGGAGTATCTTATCTTCATCGATGGCGACTGCATTCCGTATCCTGAGTTCATTGAAGAGCATTTAAAACTACAAGAGACCAATCATGTCTTGTGTGGACGTCGTTCAGAACCTGGCAAATATTTCAGTACATTACTTCGTACAGGAAAAATGTCTCTAAAACAATACGAATCGACCTATCTTTGGAATTTTTTAGCTCTCAAACGTGATAACGTCAAACATTACGAAGAGGGAATCTATCTGGGCTCACATCATCCTCTACTCCATCTTATCAACCGATTCTCACGTAAAAATAGCCATATCGTCGGATGTAATTTTTCGTGTCACAAAAGCGATATGATACGAATCAACGGTTTTGATGAAGACTTCACTCTTCCGACAACCGGCGAGGATAGTGATATTGAGCGACGAATGCGATTGATCCATGTACAGATGAAATCGTGTCGCAACGCAGCCAATATGGTTCATCTCGACCATCCTAAAAATTTCAATCCGGAGATTTCCGAACAAACAGTTGCAATTATGCATTCAAAAGGCAATAACTCTTACTGTAAAAAGGGACTGAATCAATACAAAGGAGATGAATAATCAATGCGGATAGCACTGGGACGACGAATAGAAAAATGGCTCAAAGGAAGTTACAATCGTTTTTGGTTGCACCAAACCAATTTTTCGATTATATCCAACAACTGTTGGGGAACATTTATCTATAAAAAATTTAACCTTCCTTACCAATCACCCTTTGTCAATCTTTTCATCTTCAGTGATGACTATCTTCGTTTACTACACAATTTTTCTCCAAAGATACTTCAAACAATATCCTTTATACCGCATCAAGATTCCAAACACATCGAGATATTGAAAAAACGAGGTCATTTCGGACTACCTTATCCCATAGGGATCATTGGTGAGGGAATAGAGCTCCATTTTCTCCATTATAAAGATAAAGAAGATGCTAAACTAAAGTGGGAGGAAAAAGTGAGACGTATAAATTACAATAAATTATTATTCAAATTTAGCGACAGTGAAGGGGCGACAGATGAGATGATTCGGCAATTCGACACCCTCCCGTATCGGCACAAAATATGTTTTACCGCCAAGCCATATCCTGGATGTCAAAACGTTGTTTATCTCCCAAAATTTAACAGTATGGAAAACGTAAGGGATGAATGGAAACACTCTGAAAACGAATACAATCTTCCGGCGTTGTTGAATAGCCTCTAACTATTAGATACTTTCAAGGCTATTTTTCAGTGAAATAAACTGTTTTGTACTCTCAAATTTTTCCAGTGCTTTTTCTTTTCCTACCATGGCCAACGTTTTTCGTAAACTCTCATTTTGCTGCAGTTGAGTAAGCTTCAATGCCAGATCTTGTAGATCAAATGTTTTAAACAACAATCCATTCATATTATCATCAATAATCTCTAACGGTCCGCCACTATCACTACCCACGACACAGACACCGCACATCATAGCTTCAATAAGCACCAATCCAAAAGTTTCGTTCTCGGTTCCGAGGACCATCACATCACACAGTTGCATCATGGCCTGTGCTTCAAGTGTAAATCCGGTAAAAATAATACGGTCTTTTAATCCTCGCATCACAATATCTTTTTGAAGCGTACTTAGGTATTCTTCACTCATAGCATGGCCTATAATCAGTGCTCGTACATCGATTCCTCGCTTGATAAGTTTTTCGATTGCATCAATGACAATCCACTGACCTTTTTGCGGTTCAATACGTCCGACAATTCCCACTGTAAATGAATCCGCCAATCCAAGCTGTTCCCGACGCTCTTTTCTTTCTTCTTCAGAAATAATAACTGGCTGTTCGGCACCTATATAAAGTGTTTCGACTTTGGGACAGATGGAAGCTGGAATGAATTTTTCAATTTGAGCTTTTACTTGATGCGTAACGGCAAGCATCAAGTCGAGATTTCGATATAAAAAACGATGATAAAAATCATCCTTGAAGCGCGTCATTGTCATGTGGCGAGACTGTACTACTTTGGGTTTAGATTTAGACAGTAGTTTTGCAATAATGGCTGTCGGAAGATCTTTTGTCCAGTGTATATGCAGAACATCAATAGCTTCTTCATCTAAAATTCGAGCAACTTGACGGGCTGTAATCCACGAGAATAAAACATTTCGACGTCTCAATGTGTAATAACGATACTGTGTATCGTCATAATAACTTCTCAACTTCCCTTTTTCATTGATCACGCTAATACACTCACCATGCTCACTCAAATAACATGAAGCGCGCATCATGTAAAGTTCAAGTCCCCCTAAATCAGGAGAGAGACATAGCTCACAAATCTTTTTACCCACGTTTACTCTTTTGCTCCAAATTCATCTCATAAAGCTTGATGTATTTGTAAAAATTGGTCGCCATGTGTGAAAAAGAGATAATCAGCCCTGCATATCCGTCTAAAAAACCTCGTTTGAGGATATAGGTACGCAAAAATGAATAAAGGCCATTAAAAAAAGCCTTTAGTGGAGACGAGGATTTTTTACCGACGTTATCGTTCGCAAAGAGAGTTGAATAGCGATCCAATTTGACAATAAAATCGGAAATACTCATGTAGCTGTAGTGCTTCATATTTCCCTCAATTGGCTCTTTTTTCATCCCCTCGTCGATAATGTTTTCATGGACGGCATTGTCATTGAATCGTGTTACTGTCTTATTGTACAGGCGACGTATTTTTTGATTGTTCCAGCCGCAGTGCTTGATCTGTATGTCTTTGTAAAATGCTAAAAAGTTGACGATGTAAATTGTCTGAGAATTTAGTGGTTTTGTTTTCAGTGCATGCAAAAGTTCTTTATCCACTACCTCATCACTGTCGATAATCAAAATCCAATCATGCTTGGCAAAACTTGCCGCACGATTTTTCGTCGTTCCGAAACCATCGAAGTTTCCTTCGATCAAATGAACATTCGGATACTCTCGTGCTATGCTCAGCGTTTGATCCACCGATCCGTTATCATAAACAACCACATCATCAAACTCTTTGAGGCTTTCCAATGTACGGCGAATGGTTCGTGCTCCATTTTTAACGATCATTACGGCTGAAACATTCATCATCAACTTTTTATCCATTTAATCATAGTTTTAAACCAAAAAGAAAACTGCTTAAGCGGGTTAAAAAGAGAGCAAGGGCGTTTAAGTCCATCACCCTTAATGCGGTAAATCAATCCGCCGATTCCATCCCATGAAGGATTGAGGGCATTCCCGATTCTAAAAACATACGAATAATGTTCCTGTGCCAAGGAAACAGCGGCATCATTGTATTTACCAAAAGGGAGAACAAACGAATCAATGCGACATCCGAGTTTGTCTTCTAGCATCACTTTGGATCCAAAAATTTCCTTTTCCAGATCAATACTCTCTTGGGTCAAATTCACATGATGCATCGAATGGGATGCAATTTCAACATGACCGCTTTGAACCATTTCCCTTAGCTCTATATAAGTACAAAAAGGAGCAAAATCTATATAGCTTTTATAGATATCCTCATGTTTTAGAGATAATCGCTGTATCGGATCAATATCCGTATCATCCAAAATAAAAGCGGATGGAACCGCTAAAAGAGCTTTCAGATTGTATTTTTTAAGCAATGGAAAAACGTAGCAGTAAAAATCGTAATAGGCATCATCAAACGTTAAACAAATCGAACGGCTCGTAATAGGTTCGCCCGGAAAAATAGTCGTATAGCGCTCACTGATAAGCTCCAGATGTGCCTTCATCATCACATCTGAATTCGAAAGAGGCAGGTCATCACTGTTAATATGATGGTACATCACCACTGTTAGCATACTACGAACCTCTCTCGCCTTTCAGGAATTATAAAGTATCATACCATACCCTCACTTACTCAAAGGTTACCATGAGCGTTCTGTGCGAATACCCCTCACGTTATCAATCTCTCAAGCCCTCGTTCGAATCGATACGAAAGATTTTTGCGGGAGATGATCACAGTATCCATAAAGCCCGAAATGAACTCAAAATCATTGAACTAGATGGCATAAAGACCGTCGTCAAATCGTTCAAAGTACCTCATCTGCTTAACCGTATCGTTTATACCTATTTTCGCAAGAGTAAAGCATATAAATCGTATCATAATGCTCTTCGGCTTGAAGAGCTTGGAATTTCAACCCCCAAGCCCATTGCTCTAATCGAATTTTATGAATCGGGTCTGCTGGGAAAGAGTTTTTTTATTGCTGAGTATTTTGAATATGACTTCACCGTTCGCACCCCTTTGCTAGAACCACTGGAAGATAGAGAAGAAATCTTTAAAGCTTTTGCGGCCTATACCTATAACCTTCACCAAAAAGGGGTATGGCATCTGGACTACTCACCTGGAAACATTCTCATCAAACGAACTTCGTCAGGGTATCAGTTCAGTATTGTCGATATCAACCGCATGGAATTTCGCCCTATAACACCTTTGGAAGGATGTGAAAACTTTAACAAACTGTGGGCAAGTGATGAGGAACTTGAAATTATGGGACGTGAATATGCACGCCTGAGCGGATTTAATGTGGCAGTAACCATTGCAGAGATGAAAAAGCATAATGATGCCAACAAGAGCATCAAGAATTTCAAAAAGAGGCTCAAAAACCTTTTAAAAGGAAACTTTTCAACTCCCGTTTGACTTTCTCAAACATCTCTGCGCGTCCTGTCGGATCAAGAGGGATCATAAAATGATGTTGCTTATTCTCTTCGCCAATACTTTTCCACCGTGCCGCAGATGCAAACTTTGAATCTCCAAAAAATGTAAATGTCTCACACCCGCTGGCACTGGCTAGATGATAGGTCCCCGTCGAGGTACTCACAAACAGTTTAAATCGGCTCAGCAGTGCTGCAAAATCTACAACACTCCCCTGTGATCGGTATAAAATCACCCTGCTCTCGCCCAAAAAGCTTTTTGCCTCATAGTAAAGCTTTTCTTCATCAGGCCCAAACGTCATCACAACATCAATGGCCTCATTTTCTGTCGCAATCGATATCAAGTCCATGTATTCGTTCAAAGTCCAGTTCGCATCCGATGAACCTCCGAATCCCGGATGAAAAGCCACAATCGGTTTTGTAACTCCATAGTCAGCACAAAAATTTTGAAAGTTATCATCCGAAAAATTTAAAAGAGGTTGGGGAAAATCAAGTGAAATATCCCCAAACAGCGCTTTGGTCAATTGCAGGTTGTATTCGAATTCTGCCATTTCCACCCGACTACGGCGTTGCTTGATACGGCGGTTGTAAAAAATCTGTGCGATTTTGGTAGCGGGTGCAATGCGAATAGGAATACGGGCTATCCACTGCGCCAATGCAACACGCGTGTTTGAAAAGAGGGTAATCGATGCATCAATATTGGCTTTTTTAATCTCAAATGCAAGTTCTAAAATATCTTTACCCTCATCCACAATCACCTCATCGATAAAATCACACGACTGGGCCAGCTTGCGATTGAGAGGTGCTACCAATGCAATGATCCGATTATTGGCATTGTAATGTTTGAGAACATACAATGTTGGCAATGCTGTGATAAAATCACCCAGTTTGTCATTTCGTACTACAAGTATATTCATCGCCAGCCCCTGCTTTAATAGAGTAATTTTACCCAATAACGCTATAATCTCACCATGAATGAACCGTTTTCTTGGGATCACTATTCCGATCAGCCTAGCATTATTCGTGACAAGAAACTTAAACGCAAAATGCGCCGCAGTGCCCTACCCTCACTTATTAAAACTTTTTTAATTGCGTTGATTGTTTTACCCATCGCTTTTGTTGTTACCTTGTTTCTTCCGCGCAAAAAAATAACGGGTGCAGATTTTTTTGGGATGGGAGTCAATCTGAACAAGGAGGCTTCCCTCTCTCTAGACTTGATCAATGAGCTGGGTGTCAAAAAACTTCTTATTCGTATTCCCCTTTGGGAAATGGATCGCTTGGATGAATACATTGCGTTTATCCGATCGTTCCAAGAGCACCATATCACCGTTGCCATTTTACAAGACCGTCAACACATCACGAATCACACGCTTACTAAAAAACATTTAACCCAAATTTTTACGGCTCTTGAAAATGTTTGCAATACCTATGTTATCGGTTCTACTATCAACCGTGCCAAGTGGGGATTTTTCAGCGTTAACGAATACCTAAACTTTTATGCCATTGCCTACAAATTAAAAAAAGAATCTTTCCCCAATCTAAAATTTATCGGCTCGAATGTCATCGATTTTGAACTGCACTTTACCACTCATACCCTTTTTAATCTCAAAGAGATCTATTTTGATGCTCTAGGGACGCTTTTGTATGTTGACAGACGCGGTGCTCCTGAAAACAGCCAAATGGGATTTAATCTCATGGGTAAAATCAATCTGATCGATGCGTTGATACGTCTGAGTTTTAAAACGGCTAATGAGCTGATCATCACCGAAACCAATTGGCCGATCAAAAACACCGCGCCCTATGCTCCAACCAGCGAGCATGAGTGTGTTAGCGAAGAGGATTACGCTATGTATATGGTCCGTTATCACTTACTCGCGTTTGCCACCCAAAAAGTAGCGTGTGTTTACTGGCATCAGCTCATCGCACCCGGATACGGACTCATCGATAACCGAGAAGGCACCATCCGAAAACGCACTGCTTTTGATGCCTATAAAACAATATTTTCTCATCTTTGTGATGCTAAATTTAGCAGTTACCAAGAAAGCGGAAACAACCATAGCTTAATCTGTTCTACTCCAAGAGGAACTTTGCATATTGCCTGGAGCCTTACCTCAACCCCGATCTATACCTATAAGGCTTAACGTGACTATTCTCCTTATCCTCCCCAACTGGCTCGGCGATGCCGTAATGACGACTCCCGCTATTGAAGCACTTTGTGTCGCTTATCCCAACGCCAAACTAACAATGGTCGGTTCCTATATCAGCATTGAAGCGCTCAAGCATCATCCCCAATGCATACGTTTCTATGTCGATGAAACTAAAAAAAGAGGGAATCGCTTTCTCAATACTTACCGTTTTGCCAAAGAACTGGGAGCTCATGATATGGCGATTACCTTTCGTAACCAGCTTCACTCTTCCCTTATCCTTTTTTACAGTGGCACTCCTATAACCACAGGTAGACAAAGCTGGCATTCACAATTTTTCCTTACACATTCGATTAAACCTTCACACCCGTCCCATCTGGTTGAACAGTATCGTGATATTGCACAAGCTTTGAGTGAACAACCACTTCATATTGCCAAACTTCAGCTTCATATTCCCGCACATCACTACGAGCGTCCTACCCTTGGAATCAATCCGGGGGCAACCTATGGCAGTGCCAAACGATGGTATCCTGAAAAATTTGCACAAGTAGCAAGGGCATTTGCCACTACCCATGAGATTGTTATTTTTGGCGGTCCCGGTGAAGTAGAGATGGCCAATGACATCGAGTCACAACTAACAGGGATAACGGTTTCGAATATGGCAGGGAAAACCTCTGTAGAGCAATTGTGTGCGAAGATTGGCGGATTGAATATGTTCATCACCAACGACAGTGGTCCGATGCACGTTGCTGCGGCGTATCAAGTACCAACGGTCGCCATCTTTGGTCCAACACGTCATCTAGAAACGTCACAGTGGATGAATGAAAAAAGCTGTATTGTCCGACACAATATGGATTGTGCTCCATGTATGAAGCGCGAATGTCCGTTAGGACATCATGAATGTATGACAAGTATCACCTCAGCCGAGGTGATAGAGGCGGCTAAAAATCTAATCTAAGTCCAAAATAAAAGGCATCGTTATAGGTGACACTGCGATTTTTTAAATCCGTATCGATTTTACGATACCCCACTTCGATACGTGCATTATCAATCGGCTGAGCATCTACATGAATACGGGTTTCGAGATAATCGTCTCCATCTCTAAAACAAAGAGCGGAAGGAGCATAATACAATGACCCCCCTAGGTAAAAAGCAATCGGCGAGTTAAGGGGCAGCTTTAACTCTGCTTCAATACCCAAAGGAATAGCAGCATACCCACGACCATCAATCTTGGTGTGTTCTCCTTTGATACCCAAACCTACTTTTAACCCTCGAACTCCCCTGACATCATTTTGTACCATAAAAGAGACTTCCATCAACGGATTAATATCCGTAATGGTTTGGCTGTTATTATTATCACCGTTTAAAAAGCGCGCTCCCATGTAGGTATGCTCCATATCCCCCATACGCCCCATGTCCAGACGAATCTGCCCTTCTACTTCTTTATCATTTACATTAACTTCTACTTGATGTGCCGCAAATGCCGCACTGCTGATCAAAACACTTAATAATAGTTTTTTTAGCATGTTGTCCCTTTATTAATACGTGATATTGTCGCTGTTGTACTTTTGCCATCCACAAACTGCACCAATCGAAGTTCTCCAGCAAATTGCGCTCCAACAACCGATTTTCCTTCATAGTCCCCGCCCTTGACTAAAATATCAGGAGCAATATTCTTAATAAGTTCATACGGAGTTTCATCGCTAAACATCACCACATAATCGACCGATTCCAGTGCCGCTAAAATATACGCACGATCTTCTTGCGGATTTACAGGTCGAGTAGGCCCCTTGAGCTCTCGCACCGAACTGTCAGAATTGAGCCCTACAATCAAAACATCCCCATAGCTTTTCGCTTCTTGGAGATATTTCACATGCCCCACATGGAGAATATCAAAACAGCCATTGGTAAAGACAACACGCTTCCCCTCACGCTTCAATCGCTGCACAATCGCTGTAATTTCCTCTTGCGATTTGATATGTGCATCGGAACTGCTTTGGTGCAAACTCGATTCATACGTCTCAATCTCATCCAAAGTTACCGTCGCCGATCCGATCTTACCCACAACCACTGCCGCCGCATGATTGGCAAAAGGGGCAGCTTCATCAATTGAGAGTCCACACGAAAGGGCAAAGGAAAGCGAGGCAATCACCGTATCTCCGGCACCCGTTACATCAAAAACTTCTTTGGCGACCGTAGGATAACGACGCATGGTTTCATCGTAGATAGCGATTCCATCTTCAGAGAGGGTAATCATCGAGCATTGCAAATCGCATGTGTTTTTAAGCAACAACAATGCCTCACGCAACGAAGCGTCATCTTTAATAGCAATGCCGGTCGCCTCAGAAGCCTCTTTTTTATTCGGGGTAAGTAAATACGCACCACTATATTTGCGATAATCTTTCCCCTTTGGATCTACCAGAACTTTTTTTCCCTTAGCCTTCGCGTGAGCAATGATTCCTTGAGCAACCGCCTCGCTAACAACCCCTTTTCCATAATCGGAGAGAATTACCATATCGCACCCATCGACAACCTTAGCAACGTAATTGATCAAATTCTCTGCGCTCACTTGAGCGATAGGTTCTTTGGATTCTTTGTCGTAACGGAGAATTTGCTGATTAGAGGCGATAATACGACTCTTTTTGGATGTTTTACGCTCCTTCTGAACGATAAGCCCTTCACATGAAGCACCCAAAGACAAAAGCATCTCTTTGAGTTCAATCCCATTGTCATCATCACCGATTACCCCTGCCACACTGACACGTGCACCCAATGTAACAAGATTATTGACAACGTTTCCCGCACCACCCAAAACAGTCGTTTCACGTGCAATGTCAACTACTTGTACCGGAGCTTCAGGGGAGATACGTTCACATCCACCCCACAAATAATGGTCAATCATCAAATCACCGATAACGAGGATATGAGGCTGTGTCTCTTTAAGAGCGTTCATGAAAGTTCCTCTTCAAAGAGTCTCTTTATTTCAGGAGCATACGCTCTTATACCGTCTTCAAATTCAAATCGAGGTGCATAACCTAATACTCCTACCGTACTTTCAATATCGGCTTCGGTGTGGAACTGATAGCGTCCGATATACGGGTTAGGGATGTATTCGCATGGGTATGCAGTTCCCAATTCATGCTGCAAAATATCGACCATCGATTGAAAAGATCGAGCCTTTCCCGTACCAACATTAAATACTCCCGACTCTTTAGGATGCATCGCCAAAATATTAGCTTGGACAATGTCCTCTATGTAAATAAAATCACGCAAAATTTTGTCCGAATTTTCAAACAGCTTCGGATTTTTACCGCTGAGTAGCTGATGACCAAACTGTACTACCATCGAGGCTGTTTTATTTTTGAAAAATTCATGTGGTCCATACACATTAAAATAGCGCAATCCCACAATCGAAATATTTTTAAACTTTTGCGCATAGTCACGCGCTAAATGGTCCATCATCAGTTTTGAAAACCCATACACATTTTGGGGAGCTTCACGCCCTACTCTTTGCGGTGAGGGGGCATCACCGTATGTGGCACCCGAAGAGGCATAAATCATGTTGGCATCATGCACTACTGCCATGTCCAACAAATCTTTAAAGGCATTCACATTGGTCTGAATCATCAGATCTTGCTCTAACGCTGTCGTATCCGAAATCGCCGCTTCGTGAAAAATATAGTCAAATTTGTATCCGGCAGCAAGTTTTGCAAGAAGTGCTTGATCGTTGATGTCACCGCTGATCACTTCACCCGTAAATCCGATGAGATTTTTGAAATGGCCGAAACTTTTGAGATTGCCGTTAGAGAGGGTTAGATTGGAACGAAAGAGATCTAAAACGACCACTTTTGCCTGCGGATAATGCTCTTGAAAATAAAAAGCGAGATTCGA
>JAMCPS010000177.1 GCA_023379705.1 Campylobacterota bacterium | reverse complement strand
TGTTTCTGCGTTTTCAATAAAATCCTTAAGATCAAAAACGGCCTGGGGGACGGCAAAACGCAGGTCATACAGCGTTGGGCCCTCATGCAGGATGCGGTGCTCGCGTGTATTTTCTGCAACTTCAAACAATACAGGATCAATGGTTTTTTTGTGTTGTTGAAACAGTTCTGCGCGGTTTTGGGAGTTAAATTCTCCCCATGCCTTGAAGAAATCGAACCAGTTGATGTCGGAAGGACTGCAAGGGACGGTTCCCAAAAGATACGTTACAATAAGAAGAGTGCGTTTCATATAAAAGGAGATCCTTGTTCGGGATTGACGATCTGGTGCTATTTTTATACTATTATACAGAAGGTTGAGTCACGCGTAAAGCATCATTTGAAAACAAAATCCGTTAGAGAAAAAGGTCCTTATGAAAAAATGTTCGCTTATAATGTTGGGAGTATGTGTATTTTTTGTAGGATCCGGTTTTGCTCCTGACCAAAGTCAAGAACCCGTGGCACTCAAGGTGCATCCTGCCATCAATGCGTCCGTTCGTCCGCTTGAGCGTCTTGAATGTAAAAAAATATTGGGTAAAAATATCATCAAATACGGATATATACCGGTTTCATTAGAGTTTTATAATGATTCTGACGATGTGTACCTTTTTAGGGCTGCCAGCATACCTTGCCCCATTGAGAGAGTAAATGATGTGTTAAATGCCGTCTGTCATCAAGCGTTATTAACTACATATCTAACCGTTGGGCTTTCCGCGATTTACTTTTGGCCTGCTATTATACCAAGTATTGGATTAGGTGCGTGGATGGCATGGGATAATAACCGTGTTGCTCAAAAGTGTGCGCGAGAAGTAATTGAAAAAGACTCTTCTTTCGAGATTTTACCCTATGAAAGAGTACAAAAAGTTATAATAGTACATGCATCTGCATGCCCGGTAGAGGGAACGTTTACACTGTTTAATATTCACACCAAAGCCTTTGTTCCCTGCAGATTTGCTATTTAATCAGTTCTGCAGCCTTGCGCAGATAATCTGATCTTTCTTGTCCGCAGTAATATCCTCTTGCGTAACTGCTTGGTAGACCAAAAGAATTAAAAATATTCTGCGGAATGACAAGATGTTCTTCCAGAGCCTGATCGTATTTATAGAAAAAATCAGCGGCAGCGTAAACTTCTTCAGAAGAACTGTGGCTAGCGGCAAATATGTCCGCTTTTTTCTCTTGAGCGGCTTTGATGAAATGATTATTCAGGGCGCTTAAAAAGAGATCAATGACTGTAGCAGCGCACAAACCCAGGATAAACGCAGGACCTACGGTCAGCACTGGAGACAACCAAGCTACAGTGGCCATGCCCCCAAAGACGGTCATGAACACGATAAAGGCAATCGCAATAATCCGCTTATATGAATCATTATGAGCAATGTGGCCCAATTCATGCCGAAGAATGAAGCGTTGTGCCATGGGGGTCAGGTTTTGATTAAGTTTTTCTGAGAATATTTTTCTATCTTGACTCACCGTTGGCATAATATGGGTATTCAGTACTTCCATGATACGGATCTTAACCGGGTCATTTTCGCACTCTTTCCACAGCACAGGATCAATTTTTATTGTGGTGAATATTGATTGTGCAACCTGATCAAAAAGATAGCTGTATCCAAACCGTATTGATCTGTCTTGCATTCCACAAAGGGTTACTTCTTTCTGTAAGAGAGCAAGAATGTCGGGAGATGGCACATACGCAAGCGTGTCTGCTTCGCGTTTGCTCAGTGCATATTGATTGTAAAGCACTCCCAAAGCAAGGCAGCTGCTTATGGCGATGATGCCAGGTATACTCAGGGTAAAGTTTGGGCTCAAGATGTATGCTATAAGAGCAGGAATACTAAGCCTGAAAATTCCGACAAAGTTCGCCCATAATTGTTGTATCATCTAAAATTCCTTGAACGAAGAGGTAAGCTGTTACAGATCAAGTACTATTAATACTATCATCTGATGGGTAAGTTTCAAATAGAATCATCCACGATTCTCACGGTTTTAAGCCTCCAATCATTATAATCACGGGCAAGCGTTAGCAGGCCAAAGGCATGGATAGACGTTTTGTACCCGGTACGTGGAGCAACCCAAAAAGTAACAACATCGATCGCCTCAAGAAGGTGTGGTGTCTGGCTGTGTACCGGAGAATCGATCCATAGTTTAGCAACTCCCACATCATCTTCATGCCCGATTTGATCAAGATTAAGCATACGTTCCCTGATCAGAGAATCACTATGTTGATGAGCTCTAAAAATGCACCGAAGACGCTTCTGCTCAGTCGAGCACACGTTAAGAAATTCGTGAGTAGGCACTTTGCCAAATCGAAACATGGTTCCGGAATAGCCATCACGGGATGATAATTGGATCTGGAGCATGTCATTTTGATCAACAATAAAATCGTTCCACATAAATCCATTGTGGGCATCGGTTACACGCGGGTTGGTAAAGTAGTGTTTGAGTGTAGCAAACGATGTGATGCGGTCTGACATTACAAAGTGTTCAGGAGACAGAGTTGCTATTTTCTGACCATATCGCTTGTGTACTGTGGCCAAAAGTGGCTTAGGGTCAAATCCGGGCTCTATGCCACCGTGGCAACATTGAACAAAGTCATGTTTGGTTCCCAGATAGAGCACAATGGGAAGCAATCGATAGAAGCGGCCGCAGAGCGATTCTATATGTTCAGGCGATTGAAACTTGTTCCGGAGCTCCTGCGTAAAACCGTATTTTCGATTTAGGCTGGGATCCTCATGATTGCCCCGGATCATAAACACGCGATTGGGGTTTGCGCATTTCAAACGGGCAATGGTATACAGTACCTCGCATCCATACCATCCACGATCTACATAATCACCAAGAAAAAGTATATAAAAATCAGGATTGATAATAGTAAATGGATCTTCTGGATCAAGATATCCTTGCTCAAGACATGATGTCATGAATGCAT
>JAMCPS010000176.1:742-3305 GCA_023379705.1 Campylobacterota bacterium | reverse complement strand
AAATGAGGAAAAGTGGAATATTGATTACGATGCAATCGAATCGATATTGCTGCTAGACCGAGAGCAGATAGTTTATTTGTTGAGTGTTTATTGTGAAAAGGTCGAGGGGCTAATGAAGGGACTTGAGGCAAAGAAATATCCGACTCAGCCTTGAGATACTGCGCAAAAACAGCCTCTATCTCTTTTGCCGCAATAGGCTTACCAAGAAATCCATCGTAGCCATTTTGGGTTACTTTTTCTTTTGAGCACTGAATGACGTTTGCAGTGATGGCAATAATAGGAGTATGTTTTAATTTATTTTCGATTTCAAATGTCTTTATCGTCCTGGTGGCATCATCCCCATTCATAACAGGCATTTGCTGATCCATCAGGATCATATCATATTTCTCTTTTTTGGATGCAATCAGATTGTATGCCTCCAGGCCGTTAGATACAATCGTCGAGTCAATATGATATTTTTCAAGCATAAATCGTAAAAGCTCCTGATTAGCTTGGTTGTCCTCCACGATCAGAACCCTTCCTTTGTAGCAGACCATCGATTTTTCAGACGGTTTGATCTCTGGTGCATCAAGCCAGCCCATAGCTCTATCGACGGCGTATTTAATCTTATTGCAGTAGATGGGGAAAGCCAAAGGAGTAATATTTTTAACATCTGCGTATCTTGGTTCGAAGAAATCTAAAATCGCAATACTTGGGATATTTCGCTCTATAATTGTTTTTTCGAGGGTGTCGTCGATCGAATTGGCCATGAACACAAGTATGTCATACTCTGCGTCATCGATCGTTTCTAGCGGCGTAACAGACATATTGTAATATTCCATATAGCGGCCCAACGATTCAACCTTGAACGACTCTTTTTCATCATGTCTTAGGAATCCGAAACGAATCGGCGCATATCTCAATCGATCGAAGACAAAGACTCTTTCTTTTTGATTGATTTCCAATGGCAACTCAACAACAAATGTGCTTCCTTTTTTGAGCTTTGAGCGGACACTTATTTTACCGCCCATAAGTTGTGCCAATTGTTTGCAAATCGGCAGTCCTAATCCTGTACCACCATAATAGTCTTTCCAATTCTCTTTAACTTGCGAAAAAGGGTTGAAGATATAGTCTAGGTCTTCTTTGTCAATACCGATCCCATTATCTTTTACTTCAATAAAGAGTGTGCCATTTTCGTATTTTGCTTCAACATCAATATAGCTACCCTCTCCGGTTGAAAACTTAATGGCGTTGCTCAATAGATTAGAAACTATTTGCTTTATTCTGTCGCCATCACCAAACAGCTCATACTCTACTGATGGCGATATAAAACTTTTAAGCAACACGTTTTTTTGGACCGCCAACGGTACAAACAGCTCCAAGACTTCGGTTAGGGCATCGTAGATATTAAATGAGGTTTTTTCTATTGCGAATTCACCGCTTCTTAGCTTAGAAAAATCGAGAATGTCATTGATAATTCTTAGAAGGTTTTCTCCACTGGAAGATATGATGTCGAGGTACTTTTGTTGCTTTTGGCTAATTGGGTCATCTTTAAGAAGAGATACGAATCCCAATATCGCATTTAATGGTGTTCGTATCTCATGTGACATACTAGAAAGAAAATGCTCCCTGGCTAACGAAGCATCGACGGCTTGCTGCTCATTTGCATAAGATGTTGTAGCGTATTGCTTAAGAACCCCGCCAAGATTACTGTCAAAGAGCACAGATATTGCAACTGGAATTTGCGCTGATTCGTTTTCTTTATCGACAATAGACTCAAAGACCGAGACTTTAAGATTGGAGCACAGGTGAAATATCTCTTCAGATCGAAGATTTTTACTTTGCAGAAAATCTATTAGATTACTGATCGCAGGGCATTGTCCAAAGTTCTTTTTTCCTGCAATTATCCCCATGAAATAGTCGTAAATGTCAGAGCCGAAATCTTTTTTAAATTGTTCGGGGCTTATATCATAGCGAATCAAAAGAGTCTTTGTTTCATCCATTGTTATCCACCGGGTAAGTATCTCGTCTTTATGAATGATAAACTCTGAAAGTATCGGTTTTAGCAGACTGATCTTATTCTCAAGCGATTCGATTTTTTTCATATTTCCTCAAAGTTGCCGTTTATATAGCAATTTTATCACAATTTAGGTTTTAGACCCCCATAGAGCATATAGTCGGCAGCTTGTGTGTGTGATAGCCAACTTACCTCATCAACATCCTCAATCATGTCGAAAATGGGGTAATAGTGACTTGGATCGGATATTTTTGAAAAAAGCACATGCCTTTTATTCTTTTGATTTTCTACAAAATAAGAGAACAGCAGGCACGTAAAAAGTAATTCGGGATATACCCCGGAAGTTGCATGGAGTTTCAGCTCAAAGAATCGATCGATGATAGCCATAGATAATTTTTCAATCTTTTTTGCGATCACGGTTGTTTTTGAGACAAATTTAACGGCTTTTAGGGATTCTTGTTCAAGATATTTAACGCTTTTTTTTGATTCGTTTTCCAATTCTTTAACACTCGGATTTACTTTAATGTCATGGATCGTTAGATTAGACAGCAGGCCGTTTTTTTCCAT
>JAMCPS010000176.1:0-732 GCA_023379705.1 Campylobacterota bacterium | reverse complement strand
GGAGGACATCTTTTGCGACACAGTTATGCAACCTATTTGCTTAGTGTCGGGACAAGCTTATCGGTCATACAGAAGCTTCTGGGCCATAGCTCTATCGTTAAGACAAGATACCCTGCATAACAAATAGCAACTTGCTCTATCAATGAATCGTTCTTCACTCAAAAGCCCCTGCCGCATTTTTAATATCAGAGTCAATGACGGAGGCGTAAATGACAGTAGTGCTGATAGAGCTATGGCCCAGAAGCTTCTGTATGACCGATAAGCTTGTCCCGACACTAAGCAAATAGGTTGCATAACTGTGTCGCAAAAGATGTCCTCCCATCTTTCCCTTGGTAATCATAGACATCTTCAGAGCGTGTTTAACGATGATGTAAACCATAGATGGAGTAAGATCAAAAAGCTTTTGAATCTCTTTCATCCCCTTCTTGTGCGTCTCCAAATCATCTTTTATCAACTCGGCCTTGATGTAAGCAATCCGCTCTTTATTTCCCTTACCCTTAATCTTCAATCCGTAATAGCCATCACCATCGATCTCGGTAAATGAATTAACTCTCAATCCAAGCAATTCAGAAGTTCTAAGACCGACATAACAAAGCAGCTTTAACATCAGTCGGTTGCGCTGAGTCTCATTGAGCGATTTAGAAGCATAGCCATTATCTAAGAATGACGTAAATCTCTTGAATTCATCAGGCATAAGAGTATCAGGAATCTTGTGCTCGTCAAACGATCTCG
>JAMCPS010000175.1 GCA_023379705.1 Campylobacterota bacterium | reverse complement strand
AGAGTTTTCTGGCTATGCTGTAAACTTTACACGCGATGCAATAATCAAATAATAGATCTAAAACAACGCAAGTAATAAAAATCCCGGCAACAATCCATATGCCAAAAATGAGTCCAAAGAAATCGAATCCTAACATCGCCATTGAAAAGGCCAAACCAAATATCGCGGCTAACCGCTTTGCCCCTGCATCTTCAAGACGTGTTGGGAGATTTAAAACTCTTTTGACCAAACAAGAAGCTCTAAAAATCGGGCTAAGTCCTTTATGCATACTCAAGCGAAGTATAAAATCAATAATAATAAAAATTAAAATAATTTTTTGCATCGTTAGCAAATAAGCAATCACTCCGATTGAAACGGCAACCGCACTCATTTTGCTTATATTGGCATCGACCTGTCTAAAAAGTAACGGACATGCTTGTGACATAATAATTCCTTATGATTTTGAGCAATTATAATCGCACTTAAATCTAAAGTCAAGTATCCATACTAGTTTACTAATGTATATAATCAAAAAGCTTATCTACGTATCGCGTCACTCTCTTTTACCCACAAACTTTCTCCCTCAGCTGTTCCTTGGAATACACGATTAACAAAATAACCTGTAATGTGTATCCATCCATTCTCAGGGCTATTCCCGGTAAAAGAACGGCGCGCTTCCCATGTATCAATTGCTCGTCCGTTTGGAGCATTGAATATAGATGCATTACTGGCCATGCGATAAACACCAGAAGATTTTTTTGAACTGCTGGATGTCGATTCTACCACCTCAGGTGCTTTTTTAACTGCCGGTGCCACAATCGTTTTAGCGATACTATGTTTTGGTGTTGATGCAACTGGAGGTAAAGGTGGAAGTTGCTCCATAGCCCCTTTTCGTTTTACTGTTGTTTTCGCTAAATCATGTGTAAGTTTAAGATTCAACGTTTTTTCCCGCTCTAACTCCAGTGCCAGCTTGTCCATTTTGCGCCGAGTAATTTCATCTACGATCGGTTTTTCCACAATAACGGTTTTCGTCACTACTTTTTCAACGGGACGATCTTTATAAACGATTTTTTCAACCACTTTCTCTTTTGGTACCGGGCGATCTTTGTAAACAATCTTTTCAATGATTTTTTCAACAGGACGATCTTTGTATACTACTTTTTCCTGTGTCACAATACGGTCTTTATAGACCACTTTCTCCACGACCTTCTCTTTTTGTATCGGGCGATCTTTGTAAACAATTTTTTCAATCACTTTTTCAACAGGCCGATCTTTGTATACTACTTTTTCCTGTGTCAAAATACGGTCTTTGTATATCACAGCAGGCTGCTGTAAAGGTGTTTTGGCCGGTACGCTTCGCAACTGTGCAATAACCGAATTAGCAGCATTCAATTGCAGTTGCAGTGCCTTTATTTTTTCTGTCGGCTCAACGACTTTAGTTACTATTTTTTCAGTAGTTGAGACTGTTTTAGGCTGTGTTTGGAGTTTGGCAAGGGCTGCTTTTGTTGCCATTAATTCTTCGCGTATTTTAACTATCGATGAACTGCCGCCTTTTAGTTCCTTTTGTGCAAGAGCAAGCTCTCCCTTAACCGATACCAATGCTCTTTTTAACATTTCGCGTTCTTGACGGGTAACATTTTGTGTATGCAATTGACTTATAAGGCTTTTATTGCGAGCAACAGTTTCACGATAGGAACGGTCGCGTATAAGCATTGTCTGCTCAAGACTCTTAATCACTCCATTTTTTCGATTGATTTCGATTAAAAGTTTTTGATTTTTATCATTGTATTGTGCCAAGACTTTGGGATCAATCTCTTTTGCAACATCCTTGCTTGCACGGCACTCCTCATATTTTTGACGCAAGTTACTTACTTCTTTCAATATCGACTGAGGATCTTCACCAGCCCCCATAAGAATACTTGTCATATATAAAAAGAGTAAAATTATTTTCAAGACAAAACCTTTCGGGTAAGTTTTACCCCTACTTCTAAATGGTGCGTATACGGGAACTGATCAAACAGTGCCATGGATTCTACCGTATGTGTAGTGCTTAACAATTCAAGATCACGCAAAAGGGTATCGGGATTGCATGAGATATAGAGCAAATGATCAAAACGCTGTGCAAATGTACACGGCTCTTCACCTAAACCTGCACGCGGCGGATCCACAAAAAGTGTCTTAAGCTGGTAATCACTGAAATTTTCACCATTAATACGTTTATAAACTCTGGTCTGATCCAGTGCCTGTGTAAAATCTTCTGCACTTAAACGGACAAAGTGGATGTTATCTACTTGGTTGAGCTCCATATTTCGTTTTGCCGCAATAATAGAGGGTTTTGAAATTTCGGTTGCCAATACCCGATCAAATTTTGCCGCAAAAGGAATCGTAAAATTCCCCGCACCGCAATACAGTTCCAATAGATCTCCTCCAATATTATCCAATTTGGAAAGAGACCACTCGATCATCTTTTCATTTACCTGTGCATTGGGCTGTGTAAAACTGTTTTCTATATGGACATAACGATAATCTTTATCCCCGATTTTCAATGTCTCTGTCACATAATCTTGCGAAAGAATGAGTTTTTGTTTACGGCTTCGTCCGATGATATGGATACCTAGTTTTACGGCAATTGACTTGGCAATTTCCTGCCATTGTTCATCCAAAGCTCGGTGATACAATAAACTGGCCACCACTTCCCCTGCCTGGGTAGAGAGAAAATCGATACCAAAGAGCTTATGCTCGATCTTCGCCTCACATATGGCATCCAGCAAAGGGGTCATGACGCTGGCAATGGGTTGTGCAACAATAGAACAGCTATTTATTTTGACCGAACCTTGTCTATCCATACGGCTCATCGCATATGAAACAGTCCCCTCATCATGATAGATCTTGAATTCGGATCGGTAGCGATAGCGTTCTTGTTGTGAAGCAAAAATATCGATCTTGCCTTGATAATAGGGAGCAAAGCTTTCCATGATTGCAGCGCTTTTAGTATTGAGCTGTTCGTCGTATCCACTCTCATAAATACGGCAGCTGCCGCATACTCCAAAATATTCACACTGCATACGTACCCTTACTTGACACTGGCGATCAGGTTACCGATGAGAAGATTCCACCCATCGACCATAATAAAGACCAAAATTTTAAACGGCATCGAGATCATAACGGGCGGCAACATCATCATACCCATGGACATCAAGATGGAAGCAACGACCATATCAATGACCAAAAACGGCAGGAACAGAAGAAATCCAATCTCAAACGCCGTTTTTAGCTCGCTGATGACGAAGGCGGGAATAACAATAGTAAGTGGCACTTCCTTGATCGATTGAGGGTTTTGCATATGTCTGATGCGCAAGAACAAAGCTAAATCTTTTTCTCTCGTATTACGCACCATAAAATTTTTAAACGGGTCGGTTGTCTTTTCAAAGGCTTCATCATAGGAAATCAGGTTTTCACTGTAGGGTTTTATCCCCTCATCGTACGCTTTGGTCGCAACAGGTTCCATGACAAAAATCGTGAGGATGAGGGCAAGCATTACCAAAAGCTGAGTAGGAGGGACTTGCTGTGTCCCCAAGGCCTGACGCAAAAATCCAAATACGATGACAAATCGGGTAAAGGTTGTCATGACCAAGACCAGACTCGGTGCCAAGAACAACACCGTAAGCATCATCAAAACATTGAGAGAACTCACCATTTGTGCAGGGGTATCAGGGGAGGCCAAATTGAAGCTCATGCTGGGAACAGGGTTGTCAGCCGCAAAAAGTGTAGCGCCCATCCAAAGCATAACCATTAATAAACGAGCCAAATAATCACCCCTGAAAGTCTTTTAAGTAGGCGATAATACCACAAACTATGTGTAGTTCTCGATTAATTCTGCTAAAATTACATCAATTTGTTCATAGGAGCCCTAATGCCACACTCTCTTTCCATTGTTATCCTCGCTGCAGGAAAAGGGAGTCGGATGAAGTCGCCCAAAGCGAAAGTTCTCCATGAGATTTGCGGACGTGAAATGCTGTTTTACAGTATCAAAGCGGCGCGTGCACTTACGGATGATGTCATCGTCGTTGTGGCACATCAAAAAGAGTCTGTCATCGCTGCTATGGAGCGCTATTTTGAGGGGCTTACCTTCGTGACACAAGATACTGAAAACTTTCCAGGTACAGGTGGTGCGATGATGGATGTCAAGCCCAAGCATGACAACGTCCTCGTCCTAAATGGCGACATGCCTCTCATAACCCAATACTCTGTCAGCGAATTTATGAAAAGTGACAGTGATATCGTGATGTCAGTGATTGAACTGGAAAATTCTAGCGGTTATGGGCGCGTCGTAATCGAAAATGGTCATGTTCTGCGGATTGTCGAAGAAAAAGACGCGAGTGATGCCGAAAAAGCAATCCTGACCGTCAACGCAGGTGTTTATGCCTTTAAACGAAGCGTTTTAGAAACCTATTTGCCAAAACTCTCCAATGCCAATGCACAAAGCGAGTATTATCTCACAGACGTCATCGCCCTAGCCCGTAAGGATGGATTAGAGATCTCACCGCTCATCGTTGAAGAAGTGGAGTTTAAAGGGGTAAACTCGAAGTTTGACCTCTCAACTGCCGAGATCATCATGATGGATCGAATCCGACGTACATGGATGGATGCAGGGGTTATTATGCAATTGCCCGAAACGATCTATATCGAAGAAGGAGTGTGTTTCGAAGGGGAGTGTCTCATCGAAAACGGTGTACGTCTGTGCGGAGAGACCCTCATTGTCAATTCTCATATCAAAGCCCACAGTGTGATCGAAGAGAGTATTATCCGTGATTCAGATGTTGGTCCTATGGCTCATATCCGTCCTTTTAGCATGATCGAAGCAACACATATAGGTAATTTTGTCGAAGTCAAAAAATCAACTCTCAAAGGTGTCAAAGCAGGACATCTCAGCTATCTAGGAGATGCCACCATCGGTGAGGGAACCAACATCGGTGCGGGAACCATTACTTGTAACTATGACGGTGTCAAAAAATACCAAACCATCATCGGCAAAAATGTTTTTATCGGAAGTGATTCACAGCTCGTAGCTCCCATAGAGATTGCTGATAATGTCATGATTGCCGCAGGTACCACCGTTACTTCAGGCAAATATGAAAGCGGCATCTTAATTCTCAGCCGCGCACCCATCCGCAAAGTTGCCGGCTTCTTTACTAAATTTTTCGGTAAAGGTGCCTAATGCTAATCCCCGCCAATTTACTAGAAGGTAAAAAAATACTTCTAGGAGTCACAGGGTCTATTGCCGCCTATAAATCGCTTGAACTCTTACGTCTCTATACCAAAGCAGGTGCGGACGTACGTGTCGTTATGAGCCCCTCTGCCAAAAAGTTCATCGCTCCTTTGAGTTTTGAAGCACTTAGCCGAAACCGTGTTTTGGATGATACCAACGAATCCTGGGCAGATGATTTCAACCATATCAAGACCTCTCAATGGGCTGATATCATGGTTATCGCTCCCGTATCCGCCAATACCATTGCAAAACTCGCAAACGGCCTTGCGGATACAATACTGACCCAATGCGCCCTAGCCTTTCCCAAGACCAAACTCATTGCCCCATCAGCCAATACCCATATGATCCAAAATCCGATGATTCAAGATGGGCTCAAGAGACTTGCCAGTGCTAATTATAAAATGGTCTCTACACAGGTCAAAGAACTTGCCTGTGAAACCGTAGGCGATGGCGCCATGGCAGAACCGATCGATATCTTTTTTGAAACGGCTAAAGTGTTGCTCAAAGATTCTTATTGGGAAGACAGACCTGTTGTTATCACCGGTGGAGGAACACGAGAAAAAATAGATGAAGTACGTTATGTCTCTAACTTTTCTTCAGGAAAAATGGCAAAAGCTATTGCTCTTTCTCTCTATTTCAAAGGGGCAAATGTGTCCTACATCACCACAAAAGGCAATGATGGGCTTCCAAAAAGCATCCGCACAATAGACGTAGAGGATGCCAAAGAGATGCTCAAAGCTACCAAAGATGCCCTTTATAGTGCTAAAAGCAATACCCAAACCACCAAGCGTCCTTTTTTGTTTATGGTTGCAGCAGTAGCAGATTTCACCCCTAAACATCCGCAACAAGGCAAACTCAAAAAATCCATGCTGGGCGAAAATTGGCAAATTGAGCTGGAGCAAACATCCGATATACTAAGTGCACTGGTCATTGATCGCGAAGGTGTCACCACCATCGCTTTTAAAGCTGAGATGGATAGCTTAGAGGGACTCAATAATGCTAAAAATCTTTTAACGCAAAAAAATGTGGATGCAGTTTGCTACAATCTTCTCCAAGATGCAAAAAGTTTTGGCGGAGAAGACAATAGCATTACCTTTATTACCAAAAACGATCAAATTGATTTGGGGCGACACAGTAAATTTGATCTTGCCCAAAAAATTTTACAGTCTGCTCAAGCATGCCTATCATGAACAATAATCCTAGTCATATCGCCATCATCATGGACGGCAACGGGCGATGGGCACAAACACAGGGTAAAAATCGCACCTTTGGTCATGAAAAAGGTTCGGAAGTGGTACGTGCCATCACGACCTACTGTGCCAAAAATCCCGAAATCCAGCGCTTGACGCTCTACGCTTTTAGCACCGAAAACTGGAAACGCCCCAAAATAGAAGTAGAATTTTTGATGAAACTGCTTCAAAAATATCTCACACAGGAATTGCCAACCTATTTGGAAGGCAACATTCGTTTCCAGCCCATAGGTGATTTGTCCAGTTTTTCTACCTCACTGCAAAAAACGATTATCCAACTAAAAGAGCAAACTGCTCATTGTACGGGACTTATTCAAAGCCTCGCGCTCAATTACGGGGGGCGTGATGAGATCATACGTGCCGCTTCTGCCTTACAAGCGGCACAGACGCCTATTAGCCTTGATTTAATCTCGCAAACGCTAGACTGCGCAACCGATGTCGATCTCTTGATTCGTACCGGAGGGGATCACCGTCTCTCTAATTTTATGCTCTGGCAGTCAGCCTATGCAGAACTGTTTTTTACCGATACACTGTGGCCTGAGTTTACAACGGATGAATTGGAAAAAATCATACATAAATTTAAAAAAGTTGAACGACGCTTTGGAGGACTTAACTGATGGAATGGGTAATCGTATTTATAGTGGGGCTTATGATTGGCTCTTTTCTCAATGTGTTAATCCTACGTACCCCGATTGATCAAAGCGTCTCTTTTCCTGCATCGCATTGTATGAGCTGCAATACTCCCCTTCGGGCATGGCACAATGTTCCTGTTTTCTCATGGCTTTTTTTACGCGGTAAATGTGCATTTTGCGGTGTTAAAATTTCTATTCAATATCCGCTTGTGGAACTTCTTACCGCCTTAATCTTCTTGTGTTCTGCATGGAAACTCGGGATTAATTTTCAAGCATTCGGCATCGCAATGGTTTTTTCGCTTCTGCTTGCCCTCTCCATAATCGATATTCGCTATAAAATGGTCCCTGACAGCATCAACCTCTCAGCTCTCACCTTTGCCGTATTCAGTGTTGCTACTTTTGGTGAATTCGTAACCCATTTTAACAATGCTCTCCTAATGGCCGGGGGCTTTACCCTAATGCGGTTTTATCTCTCGTATGCTATTAAAAAAGAGGCAATGGGAGAAGCAGATATTATGATCGCAGCAACTATGGGAGCGGTTCTTGGGATCAAACTGGCACTTGTCGCCGTTTTTCTTTCAGCCATTTTGGCTTTACCTGCACTGCTATTGACCCGTACAGAGGATGAAGAGTCCCAACAGCTACCATTTATCCCATTTTTAGCTTTTGCAATGTGGCTCGTAATGATGTTTGACACTCAAGTTTCTCAGTATCTGGAAGCACTCTATGGGTAAATTGCATCACTACATTTTTTCTCATTTAAATGTTTTATTTTTCTCTATCTTTATTCCGTTGCTGACCATTGCATCGGTTATTTTTATGATTAAAATCGCAACGTTGACCTCTGTAATTACCCTAAACCTATCAGAAATGGGGAAAATGTACCTTTTTACGCTTCCTGAATTGCTTTTTTATACCCTGCCGATCGCCTTTTTTGTCTCTGCCGCATTGACTTTTTTTCGTCTTTCCAATGACAATGAGATGGTTGTTGTCTTCTCCATGGGTATTTCACCAAAATTTTTAGCACGGATATTGGCCCTTCCCGCCCTTACCCTCAGTCTGCTTTTATTCATTAACTTTTTAGTCATTACTCCTTATCTAAAACACATCAACAAAAATTTCACCCAAACCAAAAAAAGTGAAGCGAAATTCAACCTTACCGCTTCGGAATTTGGTCACCATTTTGGAGACTGGATGCTTTTCATCAACAAAAGCGACAATGACAACCGAAAATACGGCGGAGTCGTTTTGTTTAACAAAGAGAAAAAAGAGGAAATTCTTATCGTTGCCAAAGATGCCGAACTTCTCAATAATCATGGTTTACTGCAGCTGAAACTGGATAATGGCGAAGGATACACCTACGATGATAAAACCTTCAAACACATGAAATTTAAAACCCTCAAGATCAATGATACGATGGAACAAAATGCCCATGAGTACAAGGGCATTCTCGGTTTTTGGGAAAACTACAAAGAGGAGCCGGCAAAACAGAAGCTATTGATTACCAATATCCTGCTAAGTCTTTTTCCTCTCCTTAGTGTCTTTCTTATCATTGCTCTTGGTGTAGTGCATGCCCGCCACCAAAAACGATGGATTTACCTCTGGCTATTTTTGAGCATTATCGCCTATTATGCTTCAGCCATCCTGCTTCAAAAATGGCTGTTCTTTTGGACAATACCTGTAGTAGCTCTCCTGTGGCTTTCTATTACCTATACTTTCTATCGTCGTTTGGTGGGTAATCGCTTTTGAACCGTGCCAAGATCACGCTGAGCTATAACGGTTCGGCGTTCATGGGTTCGCAACAGCAGCCCACTACGACCAATACCGTTATAGGAACACTCACAATAGCCCTTAAACGTCTCAAAATCGCTTCTGTACCCAAAGGGTCAGGACGAACTGATCGTGGGGTTCACGCGACGCATCAGGTAATGCACATCGATTTACCCCATTTCTGGACCGATCTGCGACGTCTAAAAGACATGCTCAACCTCCAGCTCCCACCCTCTGTACGAATACGACGTATCGAATTTGTAGTACCAGAATTTCATGCCCGATATGGCGCACGCAAGCGCGTCTACCGCTATATCTTCAAAGAAGGGATCAGCAACCCTTTTGAAGACGATTTTGTCACCTTCGTCCCCTCGCTGAACCGTGAGATTATCGCTGATGCCATAGGAGCTTTTGTCGGCGATCACAATTTCGAACTTTTCAAAAAAAGCGGCGATGATATGGAGCACTATATTCGCAGAATCTACCGTGCTTATACCTACTCCCATAAGGGATACTTTATCCTCGTCTTTGAGGGGAACGGTTTTTTACGCTCCCAAATACGGCTTATGGTCGGTTTTTTACTCCGTATCTCCAATGGCAAAGCAACCAAAGAGCAGCTTATTGAACAGCTAAACGGTGTCAAACGCCACAGCACTAGCATCGCACCCCATAATGGACTTTATTTAACTCGTATCAAGTATTAGTTTAGTCATATAGGCTAAACTTACTTGATACCTCTTGCATTACAAAAACTCTTTTGTTATAATCACACTTCAAAATTTTAACCATCAAAGGAAACGGTCACATGGCAAAACATCAGTTCCAGACTGAAGTCTCACAAATCTTACAGTTAATGATCCACTCGCTCTACTCGAACAAAGAGATCTTTGTACGCGAACTCGTATCGAATGGTTCAGACGCACTTGACAAGCTCAACATGCTTGTCCTCACCGATGACGCATACAAAGGGGTTACATTTAATCCACGTATCGACATCATCGTTGATAAAGAGGCAAAAACCCTCACAATCAGCGACAGCGGTATCGGTATGAACGAAACCGATTTGGTTGAAAATCTCGGAACCATCGCAAAATCAGGAACCAAAGCATTTTTGGCACAGCTTTCAGGCGATCAGAAAAAAGACTCTAATCTAATCGGACAGTTCGGTGTCGGTTTCTACGCGGCATTTATGGTAGCGGACAAAGTCGAGGTTATCAGCCGTAAAGCGGGTGAAGAGAGCGCTTACAAGTGGAGCTCAATGGCGGGCAGTGAGTATGATCTTGAGCCCTCAACGCGCGACACACACGGTACTAGCATTATCATGCACCTAAAAGACGATGAGGAGGAGTTCCTAGAAACTCACCGTATTGAGACCATCATCAAAAAATACTCTAACCACATCCCTTTCCCAATCTTCATGGACAAAGAGGAGTGGGTAGCACCTGCTGAGGGTGAAGAAAAAGGTCATAACGAAACTAAAAACGTTCAGATCAATAAAGCAAACGCTTTGTGGACGATCAGCAAATCAGATATCAGTGACGATGAGTACAAAGATTTCTATTCCAGCATCGCTCACGATTCTGCCCAGCCGTTGATGTGGATGCACAACAAGGCTGAGGGGTCACTCGAATACACTACCCTCTTCTACATCCCATCCAAAGCACCAATGGACTTGTACCGTGTAGATTACCAAAGCGGTGTCAAACTCTATATCAACCGTGTCTTCATCTCGGATGATGAAAAAGAGCTTATGCCGACCTACTTGCGTTTCTTGCGCGGGGTAATCGACTCTGCCGACCTACCATTGAACGTCAGCCGTGAGATCTTGCAAAGCAACAAAGTAATGTCCAAGATCAAAAACGCATCGGTCAAAAAAGTACTCGGTGAACTCTCAAAAGTTGCTGAAAACGATACAGAGAAATACGATGCTTTCTACAAAGAGTTCGGCAACGTTCTCAAAGAGGGTCTTTACAGCGACATGGGCAACCGTGAGAGAATCATGGAGCTTTTAAAACTTAATACTCTAAACTCTGCAGAGCCTGTGATGTTCAGCAAGTTTGTAGAGGGTGCAGACGCTGAGAAAAAAGAGATCTATTACATCACAGCGAAAATGTCTCTACAAATGCTCAAAAACTCTCCGAGCCTAGAGCGTTTCAAAGCAAAAGGGATTGATGTTCTTGTCCTCAACGAAGAGATCGACACCATCGTATTCCCAATGGTAAACGAGTACAAAGAGTTCAAACTCATCAACGTCACCGATGCGAAACTCGAAGAGACCGAAGAAGAGAAAAAAGAGCACGAAGAAAAAGCAAAAGATCTTGAGGGCTTCATCGGTCAACTTCAAAGCGCATTGGGCGAGAGCGTTTCCAAAGTCGAAACCACATTTGACCTCACAGACTCAGCGGTTTGTATCAAAGTGGACAAAGAAGATTCTGGCTACATGATGGCACAGATGATGAAACAGTTCGGAAACATGGGTGGCGACATCCCTGCACCAAAGCAGATCCTACAGATCAACCCTAACCATGAGTTGATCAAAAAACTTAGCGATTCAGCAGACGTAAACCTTATTGACGATGCAGCACACGTATTGCTCGATCAGGCGAAACTCTATGAGGGTGAAACACTTGCAGATACTGCAGGGTTTATCGCACGTCTTAACCGTATTATGGCTAAGGCTCTTTAATAACTTTTCATAATTCCCGCAAATGCGGGAATTCATCTAAATAAATTTCTAAGTTTCTTATTTACAATGAAGTAAACGTTAATAATGCTTTAGCAATGATGCGAACTTCTGATAATTCATACACCAAATGTTCGTACCCCTTATTGATGGAGACAAAATATTGTTTATCATCAATTAGAGATGCTTTCTTTATCCACATACGATCATCTTTATAAATTAAAAAAATTCTATCATCCTCAAAATATTTTTGCGATAAGTCAGCAACTACCAATGAATCATGCTGTATTAAAGGTTCCATTGATTGCCCTTCAACCCTAATCACAAATAATGATTTAATCGCATAGAGTTCATTAATCAAAAATGACGAGAATATAAGTTCTTTTTTTTCGAATTCCCCATTCACATGCTCAAAGTAGTCTAGTGTAATATTTTCCATAAATAATCCCAATGTTATCAACCGCCAATTCAAGTCATAAGTGCAACACCTATGTTTTTTAGCTTGCTTCTAAAATCTTACCGTAAAAAACTTCAAATGGTGTTTTAAATCCTAATATTTTACGTGGTCTATGGTTGAGTTTGTCTTGAACCGCCATGACCTGTTCTGCTGTAATATCCTCCAGTGAGCTCCCTTTTGGAAAGTATTGTCGTATGAGTCCGTTTGTATGCTCATTGAGTCCTCGCTCCCATGAGTGATAGGGATGAGCGAAATAAACATTAACGTTGAGCTTGTCCGCCATGGTTTGGTGATAGGCGAACTCCTTGCCATTATCGAACGTGATAGTGTGCAGGTGTTCTTTGATTGGATGCAGCATACCGACAATAGCTTCAGTGACATTGTTGGCGCTTTTATTGGGGACTTTTGCAATGAGTGAGAATTTGGAATGTCGGTCTACCAAGGTTGCCAATGCTCCCTTATGGTTTTTACCAATAACCAAATCCCCCTCAAAGTCTCCGATACGGATCTTCTCTTCAACAATTAAAGGTCTATCGTCAATAGAGACCCTTCCTATGATTTGACCCCGTCTGTCGGTACTTCCGTAGCGCTTACGATACTTTTTATGTTTGTGTCTAAGATGAAGATAGAGTTCGCCTCCTCCTGCTCGATTGGTGATGAGATATTGATAGATTGTTTCATGGCTTATCGATAGTTGATATTCAACTCTTAGCCGTCCGCTTATTTGCTCTGGAGAGCTTTCAACACTACGTAGCTGCTCCCCAATCAACATCTTGATCTCTTCTGTTAAAGAAACCGATTTAGGCTTGGCTTTGTGTCTCTCTATGGTTTTTTCATGCGCTTGCTTTGGGCGGTAGCCTCTTGCTCCAGTGTTGCGAGAAATCTCACGGCTGATGGTTGATGTTACTGTTCCAACTTCAAGGGCGATACTTCCCATGCTCATTCCGGCTTTTCTTAAAGCGTAAATTTGGTATCGTTGCTCTTGGGTTAACTGCTTATACTTCTTCAAAGTGCCTCGTTTCATCTTGCTGGATAAAAAGGGCACTTTAGTGCAGTTAACCTTTATCTCCAGTGACTCTCACTGTTGCACTTATGACTTGAATTGGCGAACCTATTTATATTAAATTATACAATATTCCTCCCTCGTTCCCATTTTCCTGAGTGGGAATGTAAAGCAGAAAAAAGGGGATAGGCTACTCTTTTACTCCCCTTCCCTCACCCCACATTTCAAAATGCAATATAATTTCAATGTAATATAGTACGGCATTACAATAACCAATAAAAAGGGAGTTGATAATGCCTGAAATTAGCCGATTTTATGGAATACGAGTGATGATGTTTTTTGACGAACATAATCCGCCTCATTTTCATGTAGAATATAATGAGTATAATGCGGTAATACGAATCGCTGATTTGGCGATTACAGAGGGTAAGCTTCCACCTAAAGCGGCAGGATTAATCGTTGAATGGGCGTTAGCACACAAAGACGAACTTATCCGTGATTGGGAACTCGCTCAAAACGATCAACAGCCGGATAAAATTGAACCTTTGAAATAGGAGCAAATATGAAATACACCGTTATCGATGCCCATTATCTCCATGACTACCAAATCGCCATGACTTTTGAAGACGGTAAACACGGTATCGTCGATCTGTCAGAATACACCAAACGCGGCGGGGTATTTGCCAACTTCGGACACATCGACTATTTTAAAAATTTCACTATCGATTACGGTACATTGGTATGGGATGGCGAAGTAGACATAGCACCTGAACGGCTCTATGAAAAAGCGGTCTGATATGAAAAAAGAAATCAAACGGCTCTATCAAGAGGCGAAACGTTTAGTCGTTTCACGTCAAGACATCATAAAAATCTTTTAGCACAACATTTGGAAAAAGCAGAATAAGTTCAATCCCATAAAACCCATTCAGCGCCTTTTCGCACGCATTTCATTGGCTCGTCAATTTTTTATTTCCAAAACTTAACTAAAATCTTCATCCCCTTAGTACCAATTATATAAAACGATGTAGAATAGATGTTATTGTTTAAAAAAAGGGGAACGGATGCGTGTTTTACTCACAGGGGCAAACGGATATATCGGGCGACGTCTAAAATATGCTCTACTTCAAAAAGAAGACATTACTATCCGTTTGATGGTACGTAATCTCCAAAGTCTCTCAACAACAGCTACAGAAGAGTGTGAGCGTGTCACAGCAGATGTCATGCATTCGGATACTCTCGATGATGCACTGCGTGATGTGGACGTAGCCTATTATCTCATCCATGGACTCACTCACTCCAACTTCCGTGATTTGGATCGACAAAGTGCCCAAAATTTTCTTGATGCGTGTATTCGCCAAAATGTCAAAAAAATTATCTATTTGGGTGGTTTGGGGGATAAAAAAACAGGAAGCGAACATTTACTGAGTCGAATCGAAACGGGGGAGATACTCAGTTCTCGTCCCGATAAGGTTCAATGCATCTGGTTTCGTGCAGGTGTGATTATAGGCTCTGGAAGTGCAAGTTTTGAAATCATTCGTCATTTGGTTCAAAAATTGCCGGTGATGATTACCCCAAAATGGGTCTCGACGCTCATCACCCCCATCGGAGTGGAAGATATAATCCGTTACCTCGTAGCAGCGCTTGACCTAAACGAAAGTGAAAGCCGAATGATCGATTTGGGTGAAGAGGCAATGAGCTATGGCGATTTGATGCTTCGTATCGCTGATGGGATGGTCACAGGGGCAAACGGATATATCGGGCGACGTCTAAAATATGCTCTACTTCAAAAAGAAGACATTACTATCCGTTTGATGGTACGTAATCTCCAAAGTCTCTCAACAACAGCTACAGAAGAGTGTGAGCGTGTCACAGCAGATGTCATGCATTCGGATACTCTCGATGATGCACTGCGTGATGTGGACGTAGCCTATTATCTCATCCATGGACTCACTCACTCCAACTTCCGTGATTTGGATCGACAAAGTGCCCAAAATTTTCTTGATGCGTGTATTCGCCAAAATGTCAAAAAAATTATCTATTTGGGTGGTTTGGGGGATAAAAAAACAGGAAGCGAACATTTACTGAGTCGAATCGAAACGGGGGAGATACTCAGTTCTCGTCCCGATAAGGTTCAATGCATCTGGTTTCGTGCAGGTGTGATTATAGGCTCTGGAAGTGCAAGTTTTGAAATCATTCGTCATTTGGTTCAAAAATTGCCGGTGATGATTACCCCAAAATGGGTCTCGACGCTCATCACCCCCATCGGAGTGGAAGATATAATCCGTTACCTCGTAGCAGCGCTTGACCTAAACGAAAGTGAAAGCCGAATGATCGATTTGGGTGAAGAGGCAATGAGCTATGGCGATTTGATGCTTCGTATCGCTGATGGGATGGGACTAAAACGCTATTTGATTCCCGTAAATGTTCTCACCCCGAAACTCTCATCCTACTGGCTCACTTTGTTTACTCCCGTACCCTATGGGGTAGCCAGCTCACTCATCGAGGGATTAAAGAGTGAAGTAATCGTAACCAATAACCTACGCCATGAGCTCTTTGACATCCATCCGCATACGCTTGAAGAGGCAGTACACCATGCGATAAAAGAGATCGAATCCAATCAAGTCATCAGCCGATGGAGTGACAGCGGCGTAGGCTCTGCATACAGGGAATCTGCGGACAATATTTCCAATGCCATTTTCACAGACAGCAGAATCGTCGATTTCGGTGAGACACCACCTCATAACGTCTACCGCAGCTTTTGCATGATAGGAGGAAAATCGGGTTGGTTCGGATACGACTGGCTCTGGCAAATACGGGGAGTGATAGATAAACTGTTTGGAGGAGCTGGAATCAATCGGGGACGAAGAGATTCTCATAAGCTCCGAATCGGAGACAGTGTCGATTTTTGGAAAGTTATCGATGTGGTGGAAAATGAACGGCTTCTTCTTTTTGCTCAAATGAAATTACCCGGTAAAGCATGGCTGGAGTTTAAAATACAAGACCATCATTTAATCCAAAGCGCCTACTTTTATCCCGATGGAGTTTCTGGACGATTGTATTGGTATGCCTTGATTCCGCTGCATCATCTTATATTCGCTAATATGGCATCGTCGATTCTAAAACGGGCAAAAAGTTTAACCGATTAGGCAGATGTATTGTACTTAAAGTAATAAAATTTATTACTTTAAATCAATGCAATCATAAGCTATATAGTGTATAATCTCATCGTATAAAAAATTATCCTATTTTAGGGAACTAGATAAAAATGGACATCCGAAGACAAATAATATCAAGGATCGTAAAAATAATAAAAGATGATAAAAAAAATAACTTGTTCCTTCTTTATTATTCAGCGATTGAGGCGATATTGATTATGTCAATTCCCTTGGCTTCATCATTTATAATCAATAGTGTACTTGCTCATGCATCGATTTCTGTTTTAGCTCTTGGTTCAATTGTCATCGTAATATTTATTTTAACGATCTTGCTGCAAGTTGTTAAAGAATACATTATTGAAAAATTCGAGCAGAAGATTTTTGTAAGTACAGGAATTGAAATCGCACAAATGGCAACTCGCTTGAAAACATCAACTATTGATACTCAAGATACCATTGATAAATACATGAACTATTTTTTTGATATTAGTGCGATACAGAAATTATTTCCAATTCTATTGCTTGACGGAACAGGTTTGGTAGTAAAAATCTTGGTAAGTCTGCTCTTGCTTCTGGCTTTTAATCCTTTGTTCTTTGGACTTGGATTGTTCTTTTTTGTCTTCTTTATTGTACTGTTTCTTCTTTTGGGAACAAACGGTATAAACAATGCCATCAAGCGTTCTGACGCAAAACACAATGCAATTTATTACTTGCAAAACATTCCTTATAAAGAAGGAGTAAAAGAAAAAATTTTGGAAGAGTTTGACGGTTATTTATCACGATTCGTTACCGCAAGACAAAATATGTTTTCTGTCGCTATTAGACAATTAAGTTTAACCTTCTTTATGGAAGGTCTTGTAGTCACTACCTTTTTGATAGGAGGCGGTTATTTGGTGATCAACGGGGCGCTTCCTATCGGAGAGTTTGTTGCTGCAGAAATTATTGTTGTCTCTATAGCCTATGCCCTGAAAAGTTTTATAAAACAAATAGATTATATTTATGACATGATAGAAGGTTTCTATAAAGTCGATAAGCTTTCTATCTCTTTATCGGAGATCAAATGATGTCTGATCCTATTTTTCACTCACTCGAAAAACTCCAGGTTAACCCTTTAGTAAAAAAAATATGGCTATTTAGCTCCATTGTTCTTTCACTGCTGATAATGGCTCTGTTTTTGCCTTGGCAACAGACAGTTGAGGGTGAAGGTGTAGTGGTCGCCTATGACCCAACGCAAAGAGATTATCCTGTTCTTGCAACAATGAATGGATTTATAAATGAGTTTTATGTCACTGAAAATCAGTTTGTAAAAAAAGGGACTAAATTATTTACAATGGTCGATTTGGATAAGGAGTACTTAAACAAATTAAAGACGATAGAAAGCAGCTCCAAAGATCAATACAAGAATTCTAAAATTCAAATCAATAACTATCAAGATACAAAAAAGAATTTGAATCAGTATCTAGCGGTAGGCTTAAATGTCTATCAACAAAAATATGAGCAGACAAAAAATAAAATAGATAGTCTTAAGCTAAAAAAAATATCCTTAGAGAAAAAACATGAAATTGAAAAGTCAAATTATGAGAGAACGAAACTACTGCATGCAGATGGAATTGAATCAAAACGAAATCTGGAAGTAAGAGAAAACAGTTACATTGAAGCAAATGTAGAGTTGAAAAAAATCAGCATTGATTTGGATATCGAACAAAATGACCTAGATATCCTAGTAAATGAAAGAGAAAAATTTTTAAAAGAGACAGAAAATAAAATAAAACTATTGGATAATGACACACTTTCATCTAAAAATACATTGCAATCATTGGGACAAAGTGTACAAACAAACTCTGTAAATGTATCCCGATATACAAGTGGTGAAGTGATCGCTGAAAAAGACGGATACGTTGTAAGAATATTTCAAAATGACAAAAATAAATTGATTAAAATGTCTGAACGAATACTCCATTTTGCACCTAAAGTAACGACAAAATCTTTACTATTAAAAGTATCAGACTTTAATATGCCTTTGATCAAAGAAGGCTTGCCTGTACGAATCATGTTTTATGGCTGGCCTGCTTTACAAATATCCGGTTGGCCAGAAATAAGATTCGGTACCTTTGCAGGTATTATAAAAAGAGTAGAACAAACATCCCGTGAAAAAGGGTTTTACTATGCACAAATCGTAGAAGACCCAAAAGAACCTTGGCCAAAAGGAGATAGTTTGAGGATCGGAACACAAGCTACCGTATGGGCTAGATTAGAAACGGTTCCAATCTGGTATCAAATATGGAGATTGATGAATGCTCTGCCGCCTAAGATGGTGACCCCGGTCATTGAGAAGAACTGATGAAACTCTTTTTTTTATGTCTTGGCGTTGTAAGCATTTCTACACTTGCAGCTACAGAAGTGTTTACAAAAGATAAAATTGCCAACTATTTAACAGAAGAGAACCCTTTTGTATACACTGCAGTAGGTAAGAAGTACATTTATAAAGAAAAAGAAAAATATTATTTAGGAGACTTTGACACAAAACTCTCAGCTGCCTATGATAAAAAAAATTACCCAATAAGCGATGGAGAGTTTCTTGATGTGACTCTTCAAAAGCCCCTGGAAAATGGTGTGGAGTTTATAGCAGGGTACAGAGATGCCCAAGGAATACAAGAATACAACAATATCAAAACAAGTCAGGAGGGAGAAATTCGTGCAGGGGTCAAACTTCCTATCTTTTCAATGATACACGATATCAGTACCCGTAGACTAAATCTAAATTCAGCTGCTTTAGACACCATAAAGTTTGACTTTGATGCCCAAGACAATTTACGACTCTTATATTTTAAAATTATTTCTGATTATAATAAACTTCTCTATTCAAAAGCCATTTTAAATCTTGAAAAAGAGCTTCTTCAAACTGCGCAGAAGAGAGAAGATATCATTAAACAACAAGTAAAAGTGGGAGCATTGGCCGACATTGAGTTTTTAGAGGCTTCCCAACAAACAATCAATAGAAAACAGAGATTGGTATCTGAACAAAACAATTTTATCAATATTTTTGAAAGCTTTTTACAATATTTGAATCTTTCAAGAGAAACATTTGAAAAACACTATACGCTTCCCCCAATGGAGGTCATACCAGAAGGTAAAGAAAAGTCTTTGCATGTTCATAACTTTATTGATACCGCCTTGCAAAATAGACCTGACCTCAAAATGTTTGATTATGAAGTTAAAAAAATGAATGTGCATGACCAATACGCAAAACTGTTAAATTACCCAAATCTCAATGTATCCCTTTATGGCGTTCGTGATTTACAATATGAAAATGGTTTTAAAATAGCTGTGGACATGGACTTTCCTATAGAAAGAAGAAAATATGAGGGAAAACACGCAGAAATTAGAAAAACCATCAAAAATATCGAAAATAATAAAGAAAAAGAAATCATTAATATCAAAACAAACTTGACCAATATTATCAACTCTCTAAAAAACTTAGCCATAAATATAGCAAGCTCAAAAGATGAAGTAGAATTGGTTAAAAAATTGGAAGAAGGGGAGAATAAAAAGTATCTGTTAGGTCTTAGTAATTTATTTATGGTGAACCAAAGAGAACTTTATACTCTCGAAATAAAGAAAAAACTACTCAAGTACAATTTAGAATATTTACTGCTAGAACAAGAAGCCAATAAAGAAATTGGCGGTTCCTACGAACTCTAACGATTGGTCAGTTTGCCTCTATATACTGACTAACGCGCCATATCATTTTCTAACCAACCCTCAATTTCTTCTATAAAAAAATCAATCGATTCATCCAAGACATGACCGGCTCCAACAAAACCATATTGTCGATAGTTTTCACCAATAAGTGGTGAACGAATAGCAGCAAAACTTTCATCCTCACTGTTACTTTTACCCCAAGCATCGAAGGTTTTGATCTTTATCTTCGGCATGTTATCCGTACACGAGATCAATTTACTCTTATTTCCACGACACCCTACCGCAATATATCCTGCAATCGGTGCATCAGGATGAGAAACCAAATAACTGCTGGTCATCCCTGCCCCAAGCGAATGCCCCATCAAATAGATTTTTTTAACACCCTTGCTGTGTAAAAAAGAAATAGCCTGATCGATCATAGCATCCACTTTTGGCTGTTCCTTTTCATAATCTTCATACGCTTCATATTGATTAGGCATTTGCAATGACAGTGTATGAAATCCCATGTCTTGATTAAGGGAGATGCGTAAAGGTTTGACTACTTTAAAGTCAGGATGCATACCTTTACCATGCGCTAAGATCATGCCAATATCATTTTTACCTTCCAAATAGAGCGCTTTTTCAGGTATAGAGACAGCTAACACATAAACAGGGAGTAAAAGCAATAGTAGAGAAAAACGCATGAGATATCCTTTTTTATTTTAGGGGTATTAGCGATGATTGTTTACCGTTGAGGGTATATGGTCACCACTGGCTTGCAATGCAATGGCTTGCGGGTGTTGTTTGTAATGCTGGCGAACCACATTAGCCAAAACCGCTTTTATGGTTTCATCTACGAGGATAATATCACTTTCCCCCAAAGAATCCACTATTGACTGTAAAAGATCGTTTTGAACCCCGTTTAATCTACCAACCCACGATCGCAACAATCTCTTATCTACATGAGATGGCAGTGACCCCATAATCCCCACATCATTTTGATCGTGTATCAACAATCCCGAAGTCGTACCGCGATCAAGGGTGAG
>JAMCPS010000174.1 GCA_023379705.1 Campylobacterota bacterium | reverse complement strand
AGGTCAACGTTTTGAGATTGTCTCAAACCGTTCGACCTACTTAGTTTTCAATGATCGCAAACTCAATTCTTAAAACCTAAACTCTAGGTTCCAGCGTTTGTGGACGGGAATTATAGGGGAAAAGATAAAAGATGTCAAGAGCTGGTGGAAAGAATTAAAAAGAAGATACTGATATTATTCTTTTAGTATCAGAGAATGTAATGTTTACTAAAGAATATGATCAAAAAATAATCACGATTGGCTTTGACTTTGCTCTGCTATCTCTTCTCGTGTCACATCAACAGTCACCCTTACGTTGCTTCTTCCACTGCCAAAAACTACTCCTTGTATAGGTGCAATGTCGGCGTAGTCAGGTCCATATCCTAATACGATATGCCGATCGTACGGAATAACATTATTGGTTGGATCAAAATCAAACCATCCGTACCCCGGAATAAAAACAGAGAACCACGCATGCGAAGCATCCGCTCCAAACAATTTTTCTTCTCCTAAGGGAGGAAGTGTTTCTATGTATCCGCTCATGTACCGAACAGCTAAGCCAAGGGAACGAAGAGCACTAATCGCTATATGGGCAAAATCTTGGCAGACTCCTTTTCGTGCTTCGAATACTGTTTCCACGGGGGTATTGACATCACTAAAACCACTCACAAATTGAAAATCATTGTAAATACGCCCCATAAATTCCTCAACGCTCTCATATACGGAACGCTCACGAGAAAAAGAGCTGGAGGCATAATCTCGCAATAAAGGATTTACTTTTTTCAGAAATAGACTTGGCATACAAAATTGTTTGGCATCTATCACATCAGGGGTATTGGACTCGAGGGCTTGAAGCGCTTGTCCATAACTTACATCTTTTGCGTATTCGCCAAGTATTCTATGCTGTTCAATCGCCTGCATATCCATCGCAATACACGTTCGTGCGGTTACTTTTAGATGATGGTGCGGCTCACGTATGAGCATATGGTAAAGATGGTTGCCAAAATAATCAATATAACCTTCCAGCTCACTGCTGGAAGGATCAGTGGATAAAGAAAAATCAACCACTGTTTGAAAAAGGGTATCTCTGGATTTGAGCCGAATTAAATTATGGCTGAAACTGACCCATTGCTGATAGGTGAATTGGGTGCTATGAAAAATATGATACAACATGGCTACTCGTCATAATGGGCAAAATAAGTTTTGGATAACTCATCGGACGCCACAATTAATTTATCAGAAACACTTGCAAGCAGCGCATCCATGTTCTCTCGAACAACCGAATCGGGTGCCAACGTGCACAAATTTTCAATTCTACTTAAACGTAAAAAGGAGAAGGCTTCAAAAAGAGGCTCTTCATAGCGGCTTAAATAGATGTCATGTTTAAATTTCGGCAATTTCGGCAATAATCTGAGCAATCGGGATATCTCGCTAATCAAGGATTTTGGAAATTGGCTATCGAGCAGCATAAATTCACTCACATGCGGCAATTCGATCGATGCCCGATAATGTGCCCGATAGGCATTTAAGCTTTCGCTACTGCCCAAGAGTGTCTCCAAAATTTCATACTCCGTAAAAGGCTCATAAACCGATGTCAGCATTGCACGTGATTTCGTAATCAACAGCTGTGAACGCTCGAGTCCTGCCCCAATCTCATATAAAATCAACCCTTGTTCTGTAAATAAACTATCCTCGATAAGGGCTTTATAGGCCATTAAATGAACTAACAAATTGTCAAGTCCTGAAATCATTGTCCGCTGCAGCGGCAGAGCATTATTGGCGTATCCATTCCATTCGCGCATAAGGCGTTCAAAAATCCGCCACGCTTCCAATGGAAGTAGATTTTTTGTACTGGTATTCGCATTGGAGAGCATATTGAGGGCTTGAGAGAGAGATCCTACGCGATCGTTTTGTGAAATAACCGACCATATTTCAACTATCGGATCGGTTACCTTTTCATCCCCTTCCCCTAAAAACCCGGGATACGTCATGCTCAAGTGAGTCAACGTATCGCATAAAATTTCTTGTGCTCTCAGATTGCCTTGGCTATCGTAACGGGTTGCATTCGCCAAACTTTTTAATGTAATACGAATCATCCGTGCACTCACGATACAACGCATCAAATAACGGCCCAACCAAAACAAATTTTCAGCTCGAAGGCTCGGAATGTTTTCCAATGAGTTTTCAAAGGCGGCTTTGGGTTTATACACACTGTTAGGTGCCATAGGACCTGATTCCCCTAAAACCCATAAATCTTTACTGCTGCCGCCGCGCTGTCCTGAAACAATCAAAGAGTCATCACTGCTGCCTACACGCACCAATGCTCCGGGCATTACTTCATACTGCTCATCCTTTATAATCGCAAATGAGCGTATCACAACATTTCGCGGCTTAATCTCTCCCTCTACCAAGCTTGGAGCCGTTGCAAATTGAACCTCTTCTTGACCCACAAACATATAGGGGTTCTCTATTATTTTTGCACGCAACTGCTCTTGCTCATCGGCAGAGAGATTTTTACCCACATAGGTGCCAAACTCATTGCCGCTGCGATCAATGGTTTTAACAATAAGAGTTGATAAATTTTCAAGTACGTACGCACACTCCTTGCTCTGTCCGCACCACCAACTCGCTATTTGCGGCAATATCAACTCTTCATTCAAGAAAAAATGGGCCAATTTCGGCATAAACGGGTGAAGACCTAAATTTTCCAAAATACCGGAGCCCAATGGATTAGCCATCGTTATTCCCTGCTTGCGAACAGCCTGTACCAGCCCTGATACCCCAAGCTTTGATTCAGCTCGCAGTTCAAGCGGGTCACAGTATCCCTCATCCAAACGTCGTAAAATAGCATCTACACGACGAAGTCCTTTGAGGCTTTTGAGCCATACGGCACCCCCTTTGGCTAACAAATCCTGTCCTTGAACAAGGGTTAACCCCAAGAAAGAGCTTAGATAGGCATGTTCAAAATAGGTTTCATTATGCGGTCCCGGAGTGAGCAATACATTCAATGGCTCACTTTTGGTGTGTGCGCCCAGCTTCATGAGCATTGCTTTTAAATCTTCATAAAAAGTATACAAACGGCGAATCGAAATATTGGAATACAGTGCCTGTACCGCACTGTTCATCATCAATCGGTTCTCAATCGTATAACCCAATCCCGAAGGAGATTGAACGCGATCATGAATCACCCACATTTTGCCATCGGGACCGCGAGCCAAATCAGCAGCCACAATCATTAATGGATGGGTCAAATGATCATACAACCCATGTACTTCACGTAAAAAACCGCTATGACCGAAGATCACTTCACTGGGCACTATGTTTTGTTTGAGAACTTTTTGCTCTCCATAAATATCTTTAAATAAGAGATTGAGCAATTTTGCGCGCTGTTGCATTCCCGCTTCTATATGTTCCCAATCACTCCCTTCCAAGATGAGAGGAATGGGATCAAGACGCCATGGTCTGCTTATGCCGTTTGGATCATCGTATACATTATAAGTAACCCCGTTGTCTTCGAGTCTCCAATCGATCTCTTTTTGTTTAGCATTGAGCTGTTGAATCCCCAATGTTTCGAGATTGTCAGCCAATGCCTTCCAATGCTCTCGTATTGTCCCGTCTTCATTAAACATCTCATCGTACGAGGATGTCGTGTAGTTTTCAAAAATCATATGATTATTTTACTCTTTTATTCCTGTTGGGCTCCATTTACGGCGCAAATCCAACGTCAAAGGATATTCTAGACTTCCCGGAAGTTCTTGATAGGAAAACGTTTTTTTCCGAGGCGCATTAGCAACCACTTGCGAGGATGACATCCCATCTTCTCTTCCCTGTGCCTTGATCGGTGCGCGTACTTCTTCGAATTCTCCTTGGGAATGACCAAATGCCGTATAACGGCTAAAACGACGCGACTGCGCTTCGAGAGAATTGACCGGGAATGTATCGTATGATCGTCCACCCGGATGCGATACGTGATAGGTAAATCCGCCCAAAGACCTACGATTCCATTTATCCACGATGTCAAATACCAGCGGAGTATCTACACCGATCGTCGGATGCAGTGCCGACCACGGTTGCCACGCACGGTATCGAACTCCCGCCACGTATTCGCCCTCTACTCCAGTGGAGACTAACGGTACTTTTACACCATTGCAGGTCAACACATAGCGTTCATTGACAAAATTGGATACTTTTACCTGCACCCGTTCCAATGACGAGTCAACATAACGTGCGGTCCCTTGTGAGCTGGACTCCTCACCCAAAACATGCCATGGTTCTATCCCCGCACGCAGTTCGCATGAAATCCCCTCAATCATGTTCAATCCATATAAAGGGAAACGGAACTCAAAGAACGGATCAAACCAATCCAACTCAAATGGATATCCCTCATCACGTAAAAATTCAACAATGTCACGGATATCTTGACGCACATAATGTTCAATCAAAAATTTATCATGCAGCTGTGTTCCCCAACGTACCAGCTTGTGCTTGTACGGTTTACGCCAAAACAGCGACACAAGGGTACGAACCAAGAGCATCTGCATCAATGACATCTCCTGATGCGGCGGCATATCAAATCCGCGTAACTCTAAAATCCCCAAACGTCCCGTAGAGGAATCAGGCGAATAGAGTTTATCGATACAAAACTCACTGCGATGTGTATTACCCGTAATGTCTGTCAGCATATGACGGAACAATCGATCGGTGAGCCAAAAAGGGACCTCTTGCCCTTGAGGAATTTGGGAAAAAGCGATTTCAAGCTCATACAGATTCTCAGCTCTCCCCTCATCGACACGCGGTGCTTGAGACGTAGGTCCGATAAACGATCCTGAAAAGAGATACGAAAGACCGGGATGGTGCTGCCAAAAGGTAATCAGGCTGCGTAACAAATCAGGGCTTCGTAATAAGGGACTGTCACTTGGCGTCATTCCACCGATTGTGACGTGATTCCCACCACCTGTCCCTGTATGCTTGCCATCTTGCATGAACTTTTCGGTTCCCAAACGTGAGAAATGGGCCTCTTGGTACAACGTACTGATAAGTTCGGTAAGTTCGCCCCAACTGGAAGTTGGATGAATATTTACCTCGATAACACCCGGATCTGGAGTAACCCGCATTTTTTCGATTCTCAAATCGTGCGGCGGTTCGTATCCCTCGATCATGACAGGAATATTAAGCTCATGCGCTGTTGTCTCGATCGATGCGATCAGATCCAAAAATGCGTCCGTACGTTTAAGCGGTGGGAGGAATAAAAAGAGTTTCCCCTCTCGCACCTCAGCAGACAATGCCGTACGGACAAAGATTTCATGCTTTGCTTTTTTGACACTTTTTACCGCACGTGCCGCTATCTTGCTATGATACTCGCCAAGCTGAGGCAATAGAGCAAACACATCGTTATCAAGTCCTTGATCCAGTTCATGCAATGGTTTGTCGATGAGCGAATCCAGAGGAAGACGCAAGCCCACAGGAGAGGTACCCGGCATCAAGAACAGATGTCCGCGCCGAAATTTCCATGTACACGTCACCCAGTGTTTAGCGTCTGAGTTTAAAGGCAGTACAAATCCGCACGGGGTATTGAGCCCTTTTGACAAACTCTCTGCGAGTGCTTTACGTTCCCATGAGTCTTTGAGATTGACTTTGAGAGGATCAATGTCGATGGGTAACTGTGCTTCTTGCAACAGTGCTACCAAAGGATCATTGTACGCATCCAAAATATGCTGTTCATTGACACCCAAATTCACACACAATCGTGCGAGAAACTTTTTGGCATCCTCAGAAGTCACATCATACGTTTTATCCAAACTGGCCAATAAGTCGTGATTTTTCCAAATCTGCTTGCCGTCTTTGCGCCAAAATATCGTGCTCATCCAACGCGGTAGCGGCTCTCCCGGATACCATTTTCCTTGCGCATGATGAAGCATCCCGCCATGACCAAACGTATTAAGCAATCGACGTGAAAGAACATTTGCCAATTGGCGTTTGTGCGGACCGTCCGCATCGGTATTCCATTGAGGCGATTCTTGATCATCGATGGATACAAATGTCGGTTCCCCGCCCATACTCATACGTACGTCGTTGGCAACAAGTTCCTTGTCTACTTCAAAACCCAAACTTTTAATCGCTTCCCATTGTTCAGTACGATAGGGTTTGGTCACACGGGGTGATTCAAAAATACGCGTAACGGTGTTGGAAAAATCAAACTCTACCTCGCACTTATCCATAGCCCCCTCAACAGGTGCCGCACTCTCAGGATTAGGCGTACACGCCAGAGGGATATGCCCCTCCCCTGCGAACAATCCGCTCGTAGCATCCAACCCTATCCATCCGGCACCCGGGACATAGACTTCCGTCCATGCATGCAAATCGGTGAAATCTTCCGCAGGACCGCTTGGACCATCCAATGATTCAACATCGGCTTTGAGCTGTACCAAATAGCCCGATACGAAACGGGCCGCCAGTCCTAAATGACGAAATATCTGTACAAACAGCCAGGCAAAATCACGACATGACCCCAATTTTTTCCCCAGTGTCACTTCACATGTCTGAATTCCCGGTTCCATGCGTACGGTATAGTTAAGATACTGATTAAGTTTAATATTGAGCTCTACTAAAAAATCATTGATATTTTTTGGTGTTAGGTCAATCTCTTTGACAAACTCCTTGAGAAGCTTCCCTTTGGACGTCACTTTGAGATAAGGCGAAAGCTCTTTTTTGAGCTCTTTTTTATATTTAAACGGAAACTGCGTCGCGTAATCCTCTACAAAAAAGTCAAACGGATTGATACTTACCAATTCCGCCAATACCTCTACATCGATTTCAAGCTCTGTTGTTTTTTCAGGGAAAACAATCCGTGCCAAATAGTTGCCAAAGGGATCTTGCTGCCAGTTGATAAAATGAGTGTCCGGCTTGATCTTCAGCGAATACGCTTCTATGGGAGTGCGGCTATGAGGAGCGGGACGCAAACGAATCACATGAGGAGAGAGGTTGATAGGTTTATCAAACGCATAATGAGTTTTGTGAGAGAGGACAACTTTAAGTGACATCATTTCCCTTTGGCTGAAAAGTTGCGACAAGAATAACATATTTATTTCCAAAGTAGTGTATATATTTTTTGCACTTAATGGTAGAATTGTCGATAATACTTACAAAAAAGAGTTATTGTGAAAATTTTTCTCCTAGAAGATGATTATCTGCTCAATAAAGCAATTACCCAATACCTCACGAGCAAAGACTTTGTGGTCAGTTCGTTTTACAATGGTGCAGAGGCGATTAGTGCCATTGCAGATGATTTTGCTCTGATGATTTTAGACATTGATGTTCCTGATATTAATGGAATTTCGGTGCTCGAAGAGATACGCAAACTTTACCCGTCTAAGCCAATCATCATGATCAGTGCAACGACCGACATCGATATGATCAGCAAAGCATATGAAAAAGGGTGCAATGACTACATGAAAAAACCTTTTGATATTCAAGAACTAAAATTCAAAATTCGAGCTTTGACACAGAGTGTTGCAAATTCTATTACGATTCTTGAAGGACTTGAATATACGGTAGTAGATCAGCGTCTTTTGTACCATTCACGAGAAATAGGACTCACACCCAAAGAAAAAAAATTGTTTCATGTTTTGGTTGAGAACAAAGGGCGTACCGTCTCCATGGAACTTTTAGAGCGTGCTATTTGGGGTATGAACGGCGATGCGATCCACCTGCGCCAGCTCGTCGCCCGTTTACGTAAGAAACTACCCGAAAACACGATAGAAAATCATACGGGAAGTGGCTATTGCATCCTTTAGTGCATCACACTCCCTTATCTATTTAATAATATGCTATTACCAAAGCGCAGCATTAAAGCCCTATTCTTCACTCTCACTTCCATTGCCTTAATACTCATAGCCATAGGATCCTTTTGGTTTTACAACTACGCTACTCAAACGATTGACGACAAACTCGCCCATTCCGCCCATGAAAAATCAGACATCATCCGCTACGAAATCATCCAATATTATGACGAAATGATATACAATTTCATGCAATCCAAATCAGCACAAGCATCAAAAATGGCGCAAGCCCAAAGCTACTTTATAAAAAATGGAGCCGATGCCCCCCTTGAACCCCTACAAAGATTACTTGAAGATAGCGAGAGTCAATACGATGTTTATTTAATCAACCAAAATATGGTTGTCCAACGTACAACTTTTTTACATGATTTACACCTTGATTTCAAAGACTACCGGCATGTCCCTAAACTTCTCACTGCACTTTTTGAAAATCCAGCTATATCGAACCTCAGCGAACCTTTATATGAATCTTACACCGACGATTTTAAGCGCTATCACTCACAAGCTTCCCCAAATGCTCACTACATCATCCAGTTAAGACAAACACTGAAAAGGTCTAAATCATTTCACGCTTTCATTAACCATCTAAAAGAGCTGATTCCCACTTTGCACAGTCAAGCGACCTATACCGTCAACATTAATAATAAGCATAAATTTACATCATCTACAGAAATTTGGTCTCAAAAGGTTTCAAAAAATAAAGAAAAAAATAATATTAAATTATGGGGAAGTCTTGGAAATTTTCAAGCAGTCATTCAACGGCTTGATCCTGCATCTCTTGGGGTGTTTAAACAACCTCAACTTTTTCTCTATTCCTATTTGAACATCATGTTTAAACATAATACCAGAAAAGAAACTAACTACTGGGAACACGGTATGTATTTACGCATGGTGATGCTCCCTGTGAAAAGCTACTACAATCAAATCGAGGAGAGCTACGGGTTTTTGGTCTTAGAACTTGATGAAACCCAAGCCTATCACGATGCCCAAAACCTCAAATTGACTTTGCTTATAGGTTGGGTTACTCTAATAGGATTTGTTTTGACAATATCGTTTCTTTTTTACCGCCGTATTATCTTTCCTATTACCCTTTTACAATCTCATATGCATCGAAAGAAACCTATTGAAGAGCATTCCATCCTCACAAAAGGGGATGAAATATCGCGTATCTCGCGTACCTATAACTGGCTTTTAGCCGATTTGAAAAATGAAATCAACGCCAAACAAACTCTTTTAACGCAATTCAAAACGTTTACCGCAAACGCCATTCATCAGGTGCGAACTCCCTTAAGCGTCATTAAAATAGCACATGCCATGCTCGACGATGAGAAGCATAAAGAAATACGATTAAACATTCTCTCCTCCATTATTTCCATGGAGCACTTATACGATTCTCTCGCGTTTACCCTCCAAAACGACAAAATAGAACTCCCTGTTTCGAATCTAAGCCTCAGTTCGATTTTACAAGAGAGGGCCAACCTCTTCGCTCCTGTTGCTTCTTCCATAGACAAACAGATCATCACGGCCCTTCGCAAAGATATCTTTGTAAGAATGAATCAAACCGAACTCGAATACCTCATTGACAACAATCTTTCTAATGCTTTGAAATACGGACAGCCGTTTAAACCCATCACTCTTACCCTTACCAGTTCGCAAAAAGAATCCATCCTGCTGTTTGAAAGCTATGGAGACCCGATCTCGGATACAACTGAAATTTTTAAACGTTACGTCAGAGGTGACCACAGCAAATCAGGTAGCGGGATAGGTCTGCACATCGTTGCAGCGATTTGTGATCGTTATAAAATCCTGATCCAAGTCACCTATGAAGATGGAAAAAACTGTTTTCGCTATTTTTTTCCTACAAAATAGTAAAATGTCACACCTTTGTCACACGGAACCACTACAATAGTCCTATTGTTTTTTACAGGAGCCGTTGGTGGAGTTTTTACGTAATCTTTTTGGCATTCAATCTTTTTGTTCCCTTTTTAATACGCAAAAAACTCTTTTCGAACACATTTTCCTCAACGTTCCAACTGCTTTGAGTGTAACCGATGAAAACGGTGTCATACAATACGTTAACAATGCATTTATTGAACTCACCGGATACGCATCCCATGAGCTCATCGGAAACAACCACTCTATGCTCAAGTCTTCCAAAAACGAACCTGATTTTTTCAAATACTTTTGGGAAAAGCTCCTGCGGGATAACAGCTTTAGCGGAAACATTTGGAATCAACACAAAGACGCCTATCATGCATTGCACTGCATTACCATAACCTCCATCGCATTGGACAAAAACTACTATCTCAGTACCCACGTCGATGTGACCGAGGAAACTGAACTCCAAGAGAGGCATCACTATCTCGCCTATCACGATCCCCATACCGGATTGGCCAATCGCTCACTGTTTGAGAACCGACTCTCCCATGCCATCAATAATGCAAGTCGTATCGGCCACAACATAGGGGTACTTTTTTGTGATCTCAATGAGTTTAAACAAATCAATGATGAATACGGCCATGCAACGGGAGACGAGGTTTTGAAAATAGTTGCTCAACGCCTTAACTCTTTCTTTCGAAGCAACGATACAGTCGCCCGTTTTGGAGGAGATGAATTTGTAATCATTGTCGAACACCTCGAGGATGATACACAACTCTCGCGCATGGCCCAATCTCTTGCATTTAAAATTTCCGAACCAATGAGTGAGCTAAACCTGAGCGTAAGTGCCTGTATTGGTACAGCCTCTTTCCCTCAAGACGGCCTGACAAAAGATCAGCTGCTAAACATTGCTGACGCTAAAATGTACGATGATAAAAATCGGTTTTATGGGTTGACTAGCTAAAACCTCTCTTAATGGCCGTTATACTATAATCAGTCAATAAAAATATCGTAAACGAGAGAATATGGACTACATCAAATTCTTAGGAACCAGCGGAACACGTACTCCCCATCAGGGAACAACCTGCCTGCATGTCTCTAAACATTGCGTCATTGATGCAGGCAACCTCATTAATGCCTTTGGTGAGGATGTTTTCACGATTAAGCATATTTTTTTAACCCATTCACATCTTGATCACGTTATCGATATCCCCTTTCTCGCCGATCTCTTTGTCACTCAGCAATCCATTTCGCTCAAAATTTACGGCCTCAAAGAAACACTGGAAGATCTGCGCCAATTTATTTTCAACAACCGAATATGGCCCAACTTTGAAGAGATCAATCTCATCGGCCATACCGATAAAACGGTTGAACTCATTGAAATCCATCTGGATCAGAAATATACAATCGATGACGTGACCCTAACCCCCTTCAAAACCAACCATACCGCTGGAAGCTGCGGCTATATCATTGAAAAAAACAACTCAGGAATACTTTTCACCGCCGATACCTACAAATGTCCTAAAATATGGGAAGTATTAGACCAAAACCCACACATTCATTCTCTCGTCACTGAGGTCTCTTTTCCTTCCAGTTTTGATAAACTCGCTTTTGACAGCAAACATCTCACCCCAATACTTTTAGAAAATGAACTCAAACAATCCAAACGAAGTAATTTCACCGTCTACGCAATGCATCTCAAAACACTCTTCGCTCCGACTATCATCCATGAACTGAAAACCATGAAACTCCTGCGTAACAAAGGCCGGGTTTTGAATGATAACGATACGATCGATTTTTAGCATATGGCATACTTAATGCTTTAATGGTTAAACAACACAAAGGGTACTTTATGACATTTTCTTGGTCCAAGCTCAATATCGGCGGTAAAATCATTGTCATCTCTACCATAATCGCCATCATCAGTATTTTTATGCCCTGGATTGATACAACACTAAGCACATCAAGCGGTTGGCAGCAGTTGGCTTTTGTACTGTTAGGGTTTTATGTGTATCCAGTTCTCCAGACGCTTAATAATAAACCTCTCTCTCTTGCATGGGGAAGCGCTTCATCGATAGCTGCCGCCGTTTCAGCGGTTGCCTTTATGGAGTGGAAAACCATACCTTTCGAAGGCGTTGACTTGTGTTTTGCAGGTCAGGGGACGTATCTTTTCTTTGTAGCATCCGTATTTTTATTTGCAGGTGTTTTAAAATACAAACCTACAGAAGAAATATCGGTTGAAACGACTGAAGCACAGTAGAGAGATTCGGGATTCTCTCTACTCTTTTTGCTTAAAATGGTAGTACTATTTTATAAGCAAATAATATAAATAAATACTATTTTATTTAACTGCTGATTTTTATTATTTTTTTGATAAAATTGACTCATTATAGACAAAATACTTATCATAAATATAGCATACTAGCGGAGCCATCAATAATATGAAGAATTCAAAAAATAGAAGTTTGTGCGTACTGATATTTTTTATTTTTTCAGCAACTTCAATCGCTGCAAAAACACTGACAATCGGTGTTTTTGCATACCAAGCACCTGAAAAAATAATCCAAGAATACCAACCAATCGCCGATCACCTTTCCAAAAAACTCAATACTACGGTTATAGTCAAACCACTAGAGCAAAGTCAGTTGGAACAACAAGTAAGTAAAGGGCTTATCGATATCGTAGCTACCAATCCGACCCACTATCTTTCACTGCAAAAAAAAAGGAAAAACTACGGGTGCAATCGTAACACTAGTTAAAAGAAACGGCAATCACTTTAGCTCCATGCTAGGAGGAGTGATTATTGCCCGTGCCGATAGAACAGATATTAAAAAAATAAAAGATCTTATAGGAAAAACAGTTGCAATTCCTGGGGAAAAGTTTTTAGGAGGATATCAAACACAAGTCTATGAACTTCTTAAAAATGGCATAAGTGTCGAAAACGATCTCGTAACTAAAGTGACGGGAAGTCACGCCAAAGTTGTTGATGCAGTAATATCGGGCAGTGCAGATGTTGGATTTATTCGCAGTGGAATCATAGAAGAAATGGTAGAAGACCACAAGCTCAACCCAAAAGCACTGTTTGTCCTCAATCAACAAAGCTTTTCCAACTTTCCGATTAAAGTGTCTACAAGACTCTATCCTGAATGGGCAATAGTGGCTGCACAAAAGCTTGATACTCAAACTGTTAGTAAAATTGCAGTTGCTTTGTATGAGTATGAAAATTTTCAAACAGGCGGCAATATCATCAATGGCTTCAGCATCCCAGGAGATTATGCAGAGATAGACGCTTTAGCACGAAAGCTGAGAATCGCTCCCTACGAAAAGGCTCCGAACTTTACGGGTGAAGACGTTTGGAATCAATATCGATTGCAAATTATCATTGCTTTGCTTATTGGCGTTGTCTTTTTCTTCTTGATGATTCGATTATTCAGAATGAAACAACAATTAGAAAACCAATTTAAAAAAGAACGCCAATTTAATGAGACACTGCAAAGAGCAGAAAAAATTGCTAGAATAGGAAATTGGTCTTTAGACCTAAAAACAAACATACTTCAATGGTCTGATGAGATTTTTCATATTTTTGAAATTGACAAGGAGAAATTTGAAGCTTCCTATGAACAATTTTTAAATGCAGTCCATCCAGATGACAGAGACATGGTGAATTCTGCATATGCTAATTCTTTAATTACAAAAGAAAAATACAATATTACGCACCGCTTACTCATGGAAGACGGACGGATAAAATATGTTATTGAAGAATGCGAGAGTGATTTTAATAAAGACGGCACTCCCATGCGTTCAATCGGCACGATTCAAGACGTTACACAACAGCAGCAAGCGATACGTAAAAATACTTATTTACTTGAAATTATTGATCAGTATGTGATGTACATCAGGGTTGATAAAAATGGGACTATATTGGAAGCAAGCAATAGTTTTTGTGAAAAATCAGGCTGTATTTTTGAACACATTGTGGGTAAAAACATCAATATCTTTAAATCAAATCGCACCCCTAGATCTCTGTATGAAAGACTATGGGAAACCATCCAAACGGGACAAACATTTAGATGTGAAATAGAAAACAATAATTTCAAAGAGGGGACAAGTTGGTATCATGCAACCATTTCAGCAACGTATGATGAGAGCAATCAGCATACCGGGTACATTGCATTTTATGAAAACATTGATGATAAAGTCATGTACAAAAAAAGTTCAGAAACCGATATATTGACTGGTTTACCAAACCGATACCGTCTGGACAGAGAACTTGCCTTGGAAGTTGAGCGCTCCCTTCGGTACAAGGAGCCTTTTTCTGTAATATTGGTTGACATAGATTATTTCAAAGAAGTAAATGACAATTACGGACATCAAATTGGAGATTTTGTATTGCAAGAATTTGCACAAATTCTTTCCAATAATATCAGAGCCACTGATATTGTAGGACGATGGGGAGGGGAAGAGTTTTTGATTGTTTGCTCACAAACAAATGCCGATGGTGCGCTTGCATTGGCAGAAAATTTACGAAAAATTATTGAAAACTTTTCCTTTAATACCGTTGCTCATAAAACAGCAAGTTTCGGCGTAACCTCGTACTGTGAAAATATTTCCACCAACCTGCTTTTTAAAAATGTAGATGATGCCTTATACCGTGCGAAAGAAAGCGGAAGAAATAAGGTTGTTGCGCTTGATTGTTGAATGGGCGTCATTATATTAACAGGCATTTGAAGATGGTGCGCCATGCAGGATTCGAACCTGCGACCTACAGCTTAGGAAGCCGTTGCTCTATCCATCTGAGCTAAAAACGCATTAAAGTTATTTTATAATATTAACCAATAACACCTCTAAATAGAATTACGCAATCTTTGTAAATAACCTTAAACATAACCTACGGTAGCTTTTCTACTTAGTTAGATTTTTCATATTTCCATTTGTATGTAAGAACTGCTCAAACTCTACTGAGGGAAGCGGCTTGCTAAAATAGTACCCTTGTACTTCATTGCATCCGTGCAAACGCAAGAATGCTAGCTGCTCAGCAGTCTCTACCCCTTCTGCGATCGTTTGCAGTCCTAAGTTATGCGCCATATCGATGATGGCACTTACGATAGCACGGTCGTCAGGATCGTTTGAAATATCATGAATAAACGATTGATCTATTTTTAGCTTGTACACTTTAAACTGTTTCAGATAGCTTAGGGATGAATAGCCTGTACCGAAGTCATCGATGGACATACGGATCCCTTGTTCGTGAAATGTGTTCATGACTTCAATGACAGATTTTGGATCATCCATGGTAACAGCTTCAGTCAGTTCCAATTCTAAATATTCGGGTAGCAATTGTACTTCTTCTAGTATGTTTGTAACCAAGGTTAATAGATTTTTTTGCCGAAACTGTATCGCAGACAAATTAACAGCAATGATCATAGGAGCAAATCCGCTGTCTATCCATTGTTTTGTTTGTACAATGGCAGTACGAAGAACCCATTCACCAATTTCAATAATTTGACCACTGCCCTCAGCTATTGGGATAAATTCAGCAGGAGAAATCATCCCCAACTCTGGATGATGCCATCTTAATAGTGCTTCTGCTCCGATTATACTGCCATCTTCAATAGCAACTTGCGGTTGGTAATACACTTCTAACTCATTTCGTTTTAGGGCATGGCGCAATGCATTCTCTAAACGCAGATTGCGGGCTAAGTTTAACTGCATCTCTTGGGTAAAGAAATGAAAATTATTGCGGCTATCACTCTTGACTTTATACATAGCGGTATCGGCATTTTTAAGCAATGTTTCAAAATTCTCACCGTCATTGGGATAGATGGCGATACCGATTGAAGGGGTTATTGTCAGCTCATTATGCTCAATGATCGAGATTTTTGAAATTTCTGTGATCAGTTTTGTGGCAATGCGCATGGCCGCATTGGAGTCGGTATTGGGAAAAAGCATAATGAATTCATCACCTCCTAAACGCGATACCGTATCTTCATCGCGAATCGCTGCCTTGATTCTATTGGCGATTTCTATGAGTACCTGATCACCGATAGTATGCCCCAAGGTATCGTTGATATTTTTAAAATGATCAAGATCCAAAAACATGACCGCTAAAGGTTCATGAGTACGTTGTGCCATTCCAAGAAGATAGGTCACCCTATCGTTAAGCATAACACGATTGGGCAAGCCGGTTAATTGATCGAAATGGGCAAGATTTTCTATGTAGGCTTCAGACTTCTTTTTCTCGGTTATGTCTTCTTTAATCGCCACATAGTTCGTAATTTTTCCATCGGATTGTTTGACGGGAGAAATGGTGGCCGATTCGATGTAGGTACTTTGATCTTTTTTACGGTTGATAAGTTCACCATGCCATATTTCACCCCCTATGAGATGTTGCCACATATCGTCGTAGGTTGATTGAGGTGTTTGATCCGATTTTAAGATGCTCGGATTTTTACCCAGCACCTCTTCCTTTGTGTATCCGGTTATCGTAGTAAATGCGCTATTGACATATTCGATATTACCTTCGAGATCGGTAATGACAATCGAATTTGGGCTTTGTTCAACGGCTAATGAAAGTTTTAGCAGTGAGCTTGTAACTTGCTTTGTATTGGTGATATCCTGGATAGTACCTACCATCTTTACAGGTAAACCTTGTGCATCAAATTCGAGTTTTCCTAGACCGTGTACCCATCGTTCAACTTGGTTGTTATGGCAAATAATTCGGTACTCTTGGTTAAATTGCTTATGATTGCCAATAACTTCCTCTTTGAAATAGTGATCAACCCAATCACGATCATCAGGGTGAACCAAAGTTCTCCATCCTTCAAAAGAGTGTTCATAATTTTGATCGATACCAAGCAACGTATCCAGTATTTCCGAACTTTCCCATATTCCTGTTTTAAAATCAAGGATGTAACTTCCTAACCCTGCAATTTTTTGAGATTCTTTTAGGGACGCTTCACTCTCACGCAGAGCTGATTCTGTGTAGATACGCTCTGTAATATCTTCTGAAATTCCCAAAAGAAATTGTGGCCGACCGTATTCATCTTTTATCGGAATCTTTTTTGTGTGCAGGATACGACTTCCATGGGGTGTTTCAATCGGCTCATTAGGTATATCGACGATAATACCATTAGCCAACGTTTCACGATCCTTTTGGATAAAAAAATCTGCTTGCTCTTTTGGATAAAATTCATAATCACTATGATTTAACAAAGTTTGTTCGTTGAAACCGGTTAACTTTTCACCGGCTTTATTGAATAATGCATAGCGCAGGTCTGAAGCATGTTTGAGAAAAATCATATGAGGAATATTGTTGACAATACTGTCGAGCAGACGGTTCTTCTCATGAACCTGCTTTTGTATTGTATTTAATTTTTCATAAGGTTTTTGAACAGTGGCTACAAAAATTGCGCGATAGATAAACAAGTATGCAATTGCTTTATAAATATGCCCAGAAATATTGTATAGATCCGTAAGGTCCGCATAAAAGGTGAAAAACAATTCGCCCATTGCCATAATGCATACTGCAGAAAACATCGCCATAATATCGTAAGACTGAGGCTGATACATCCGTCGCCACAGCATAACTGCTGTAATTACATTAAGCGCAATGATGGCATATTCTGTATTTGTTTTTAGTGCGGTTAACCCCTGACCAACGATAAACATAGGTGGAAATAACTCCTGATGAAAGAGTATCAGCCAGTGTATGAAACCAATCAAGATGAATATCGATACGAGCAAGAGATATTGAGAAGTTTTAGAAACCAGTGAACGTAATGCAGAGATAGTAAAAATCAAAAGGCCAATAGCCAAAAGCAAACGGGCAACTAGCCAAAAATAAATTCCTTTATCCGGCCCGCTT
>JAMCPS010000173.1 GCA_023379705.1 Campylobacterota bacterium | reverse complement strand
TGATCCTATTAGCAACCGCGATGAGATACGGCGCCGAATTTCGATTCTCTCACGTCACCTCGCCTATGCCATAACAAAGCTCGAAGATTTGAAAAAGCGGTATCGTCAGCTTGCAAAGCGGTACCATCCGGATCGTGTTAACACCAAAAGTCCCGAAATTATTAATAAATACACGGAAAAATTCAAACTACTCCAAGAAGCATACGGCGCATTACAAGCGGCTGGCTGATTTTACAATCAGCTGATCACAATTCACTTCCCCATTTTAAAGCATCACACCCATATTTATCGCGGATGGCACGGCTTTTCTGATCAAAAGCACGTGCTTTAGCATCTTCTTCGTAATCGATGAGTGAAAGAGTTCGACGTGAATGGACGCTGAATGCGGATGCACTGATTCCAAGATGAATGATCGCATCGCCAATATGAAGGTCTGATTTGCTAAAGAGTTCACGGCACAGCTGGCGTAAACGCTGTTCATTAAAAACCCTTGACTCATTCAGAGAACTGTGACTTTTTGGATGATGCTGATAACGCAGGGAAAGTGTAAACGTAGTGGGATTGACTTCGAGCTTTGTTATGGCATAGGCGAGGTGACGTGAGAGAATCGAAATTCGGCGCCGTATCTCATCGCGGTTGCTAATAGGATCAAATGTACGTGAGATACCGATCGATTTACGAGGTGTATTGATAGTAAGTTCTCCTAAATCATTGCCTGAGACACGTTCGTACAGTGACTGCGCATAAGGCCCCCATGAACAAACAAGATTTTTAGCGCGAAGTAAGTCACCCAGTGTCTTTAGATGATACTGTGCACATCGGCGTTGCATGCTTGAACCGATTCCCGGAAACTTATGAACCGGTATTCTTGAAACGAAGTTAGCAACTTCATGGTTGAAGAGTGTTTTACAGCCAAAAGGTTTAGCGTTTTCGGTAGCGAGTTTGGCGATATGCTTGGAATTGGCCGCTCCGATGGACACGGGGAGATTCAGTACACGTTTGATCTCATGGCGCAGATTGTCAATGAATGCAGGTATCTCTTCTTCGCTTATCCATCCTTCTAAATCCCCGTAAAACTCATCGATGCTTGCTTGTTCGATCAGAGGGATGCGCTCTTGTAAAAATTGATGCAGCTCATAAGAGAGACGATGATAAAGCTGCATGTCTGGTCCTTTTATGATAAGACTTGGACAGCGCATCAGGGCTTCGCGGATAGTCATTCCCGTATTAATCCCATAAGTACGTGCTTCATAGCTTGCTGTGGTTAAGATTCCCCTTACACGTCCATCTGCATCGATAAACTGGGTTAGATCATCTCCTGCATAACGGTGAAAAAAACTGCCTACAAAGGAACCGCTGTTATCCAATAGCAATTCTTGATTCGATTTATCATGGGAAAAAATGTACTGGTCTCCTCTGCCGCCAATGCCCACGGGCTTACCAATCAATGCAGGCTCAATGGTACGTTGTGCCGATACAAAAAAGCAATCCAGATCAATGTGTATTTTCATGATGGCAGTATAAGGTGCTTTGAAACCTAAGAGACAAAATATGGCAATTCGCTACAATATGGCAAAAATTTTGGGGGATTCGGATGGAGTACCGTTATATCGGACGCACGGGATTGCGTGTTTCCCCGATTTGTATGGGGACCATGACCTTTGGCTCGCAATGCGATGAAAAAGCCGCATTTGCCATTATGGACAAAGCATATGATTGCGGGGTAAACTTTTTTGATACGGCAGAATTGTATCCTGTTCCCCCAAGCGCGAAACTGGCCGGACTAACCGAAGAGATGGTGGGGCGATGGCTCAAAACCAAACCTCGTGAGAGTGTGATTTTGGCAACAAAGGTAGCCGGTGCCGCATCGGGATGGTTTGTGCCGCCGATTCGTCACGGATTTACGGCATGTGACCGATTTCATATCGAGCGTGCTATTGAAGGATCACTGAAGCGCTTGGGAACGGATTACATCGATTTGTATCAGATGCACTGGCCTGATACGATTGTCCCGATCGAAGAGACACTCAGAGCGATGGACTCTCTGGTGCAAAGCGGAAAAGTACGCTACATTGGTACGTCCAACGATACGGCTCGCGGGACGATGAAAGCACTTATGGTGAGTAAATACGAAAAACTGGCTCGATTTGAGTCAATTCAAAATAATTTTTCGCTCCTTAATCGCCGTGATTTAACGGAGATCGGTGCACTGTGCCGTGAAGAAAAAATTTCATTGCTTCCGTATTCGCCGTTGGGCGGGGGAGTTTTGAGCGGAAAATACAATCAACCCTCTAGTAGTCAAGGACGCTTTAGTGATTACATTAATTCAACCAATAAACGTCAGCGTTTAATGGCAGCACGATTTTTAAATGATAAGACATTGGCATCGACACAGGAGTATTTACGAATAGCGTCTACTCATGGACTTGACCCTGTCACTATGGCGATCGCTTGGAGTAAACAGTTTGATTTTGTGGCTTCTACCATCATCGGTGCGACAACACCCCAACAGTTGGACGCGAGTTTGGCGGCGATGGATGTGACGTTGAATGCAGAAATATTAAAAGATTTGGATGCGGTACATGCAAAAATACTTTATCCTATGGGCTAGTGCTCTTATCCTCTCTATGGGAGGATGTACTGCTAAACATTATTCGATCAGCAGTCCAAAAGTGATTACAATTAAAAGCCCTAAACTGAAATTTTCCGATACCGGATACATACGTTATGAAAAAGATGCCGTAGAGGTAGAGCTTTTTACAGCAGGGGTAGCGGTAGAGAAGATTTCGATTGATGACAAAGTATGTGTCAGTGCTGGATGCATGAGTGAAGAAGCATTTGTCAAAGAGTATTTATATGAAGCCTATCCGCGTGATACGATGCGCCGTATTTTGCAAGGTGAACCTATTTTTAATGGCAAGGGCAAAGACGAAACATGCGGAGGAGCACTTTTTCAATTTATCCGAGATGATGAGATGGACATCATGTATCGGCGCAAGGGAAATGAGATACTTTTCAAAGACCGTTTAAATGGATTGATGATAAAAATAAATGACATAGAGGATACGAATGAAACTAAGTGATCGAAGCGGGAGCATTGAACAATCACACATACGTTCGATGACAAGAGCTTGTAATGCGCTAGGCGGAATCAATATGGCACAGGGTGTCTGTGATTTGGAAGTCCCGAGTGTGGTGATCGATGCTGCGAAGAGGGCGATGGATGAGGGGATTAATATATATACCCCTACGGAAGGATTGCCTGTATTGCGTCAAGCGATTGCAAAAAAAATGAAACGCTTTTATGACGTATCCATCGATGCGAATCAGGTATTGGTCAGTGATGGGGCAACGGGAGCATTTTATACTGCGTGCATGGCATTGCTAAATCTGGGTGATGAGGTCATACTGTTTGAACCATATTACGGATACCACCGTTCAACTCTTCTCTCCATTGGGGCAGTTCCCAAATTCGTTCGCCTTGAAGCACCTCATTGGGAATTGGATATGAACGCGCTTCAAGCAGTTCTAACTTCAAAAACGCGTGCGATGGTAATCTGTAACCCCGCTAATCCGAGTGGAAAAGTATATACCAAAGACGAATTGGAACAAATCGGAGTATTTGCACAAGCAAATGATTTGATTGTATTTGCCGATGAGATGTACGAGCATTTTTTATATGATGGAGTTACTCATGTTCCTGCGCTTTCTATTGAAAGTCTAAAAGATCGTTGTGTGACTTTATCAGGGTTTTCCAAAGTATTCAGCATTACGGGATGGCGTTTAGGATATGCGATAGCACCAAAAGAGATTATCGAAGTGATGGCGCAGTTCAACGATCTTATCTATGTATGTGCGGCGGCACCGTTGCAGATGGGAGCGGCAGAGGGGCTTGAAAAACTGAGCGATGACTATTATCGTGAGCTTTCGGCAGTTCATCAAATAAAGCGGGATATTTTCTGTGATGCATTAAAAAGTGTTGGATTAATTCCCAGTGTTCCAAGCGGGGCCTATTATGTGATGACGGATGTGAGTCGTATCGCAGGGAGTGACGATTTTGAAAAAGCGATGAAAATCCTGGAACAAACAGGGGTTGCTTCGGTTCCGGGACGAGCGTTTTATCATGACGAGTCAGGTGCCAATATGGTACGCTTTTGCTATTCTAAACCGCTTGAGGTACTTGAAGATGCGGCAATGCGTATACGTAAGCTGTGTTAAAATAACG
>JAMCPS010000172.1 GCA_023379705.1 Campylobacterota bacterium | reverse complement strand
TATGTATCTTGGTACTTAAGCGATGTAAATTGTCTGATGACGTGTTATTTATCAATGCTAGTGAGCATTACGCCAAAGGTAAGCGTCAAAACCGTTTACGTGTAGGAGAAAACGGCGAACCTAACGACATTGAGAAGATAGTCAACACGTATAAATACAGAACAGAAGAAGATAGGTACTCTAAACGAATATCTCTCGAACGGATCGAAGAAGAGGGATATAATCTCAATATATCAAGATACATAAGTACAGCTAAAGATGAGAAAAAAATAGATTTAAAAAAAGAGAATGAAAAACTGGTAAATTTTGAAGAAGAGATAGTTAAATATACAAACGAACATAATAAGTTTTTAAAAGAACTTGGATTGCCGCTGTTGCCGTGAACAAAGTAAGTCCTCAAAGTACCTATAAATAGTGTGTGGGAAAGTATCACGAAATATTTGTTATAATGTTTTAACTTTCCATGAGGAAACATTATGGCTGAATACCAATCCATCATCACCATCAACCCGCAAATCCGTTCCGGTAAACCAACAATTAGGGGTATGCGCATCACTGTGTACGACATTCTCGATATGCTTGCCAACAAGATGAGTTTGACCGATATCATCGAAGATTTTCCAGAATTGAATGAAGAGGATATTCTTGCGGCACTTTCCTATACGGCGGATAAAGAACACAAAGTTTCCATCTGCGCATGAAGCTTTTGTTTGATCAGAATCTCTCCTATAGATTGGTCGCGAAAGTGAGTGATGCTTTCCCAAAATCTGCACATGTTGCTGCACTGAACCTCGATAAAGCTTCTGATTACAACGTTTGGGAATTTGCCAAAACCAATGGCTTCGTCATTGTGACCAAAGATTCCGATTTCAATGATCTCACCACCTATCACGGATTTCCCCCTCATATTATTTGGCTTCGTTCAGGAAATAGTTCTGTTGATAAAAACGCGGAGCTTCTCCTACGGCATGCAATGCAGATTCAATCGATGATTTTGAGTAACGAGACGGGGATTGTAGAAGTTATCGGGTAATCAAAAAATAAATTATTATGAGAAAGCAAAACAATGCGTGAATTTAACGAAAAACTAATTCAATTTATCGATGCCTCTCCAACGCCGTTTCATGCTGTGGAACAAATGGTGACTGAGCTGGATGCGGTTGGGTACCAAAGACTCAATGAATTGGAAAAATGGGATTTACATGACGGAATGGGTTATTACGTCACGCGCAATGATTCGTCGATCGTCGCATTTACCTATCCTCCCTATTTTGATAAAGGCTACACTATTGTTGGAGCGCATACCGATTCTCCTCATTTGCGTCTCAAACCAAATCCTGTTACGAAGAGTGCAGGGACGATTCGATTTGGGGTTGAGCCGTATGGCGGAATATTGCTCAATCCGTGGTTTGACCGTGATTTGAGCCTCGCAGGGCGAATTGTCTATTTGGATGAGACGGGTGTACGCCGTGAGAAGCTCATAGATATCAAACGCCCAATAGGGATTGTCTCCTCTCTGGCGATACACCTTGACCGTGAAGCAAACAACAACAGATCGATCAATTCACAAACGGATATCGTCCCGTTGATGGCGTGCGGTGAAGAATTTGATTTCGAATCATGGGTATTGGAAGAAGCGCTCGTGAGCCGTGGAAAACTGTTGGCACATGAACTGAGTTTTTACGATGTGCAAAAAGGGTCATTTCTCGGAGTTCATGAAGAGTTTATCACCTCCGCACGTTTGGATAATCTGTTGAGCTGTTATGTAGGCTTGCAAGCGCTTATAGATACTTCTGATCCAATGATGCTAGCGTGCATGGATCACGAAGAGGTAGGAAGTGATTCGCATGTAGGGGCAGGGGGGACGTTTGTTGAAGAGGTGCTTCGTCGTATCGCTGGTGAAGATTTCTCTACTCTTATGCGTCAATCGCTTATGGTATCGTGTGACAATGCCCATGCACAGCATCCTAATTTTCCCTCAAAACACGAAAGTGAGCATGCTCCGCTGTTAAACAAAGGGGTTGCGATTAAGATCAACTCCAATCAGCGTTACGCAACCAGCTCACGGACAATGGGGCGATTTGTTCAATGTGCTGACGAAATTGCTGTTGCAACGCAAACCTTTGTTACCCGCAGTGACATGGGTTGCGGTTCAACCATCGGTCCCATCACTGCAACGCGACTAGGAGTTGAAACAATCGATGTGGGTGTACCGACACTGGCAATGCACTCGATACGAGAATTGGCAGGGAGCGAAGATGCCTATGGTCTGTATCAAATTCTGCTGCATATCGGGGAAGTGTAATGTCTGAAACAATCTCCCCTGAAGAGCTCAAAGCCCTTATCGATCAAACCTATAAGGTTGAAGAAGACTTTCTCGCGTTGCGGCAGTCGTATGATCACTTGCAATCAACGATTGAGCAAGTCATCGAATTTTTGCCCAATGCGATATGGATTGTAGATAATGACGGGTCGATTTTTTTGCAAAATTCTCAGGCAAAAGGATTGGGAAACTTGTTTGAAACATTGCGTTGGGATGAACAGGATTACGAGGTGACGTTTGGAGATAGGTCGTATTTGATCAAATCGGCACTGCATAATGAAAAACAGCTCTTTAGTGCCACTGACATTACTGATCAAAAGCGCAAAGAAAATCTCGCAACCATGGGACAAATGGCGGCGCACCTGAGTCATGAGATTCGAAATCCGATCGGTTCGATTGCCCTTTTGGCCTCGACGCTCATGAAAAGAGTAAAAGAAGAGAATAAGCCAATCGTCAGCGAGATCCAAAAATCGCTTTATCGTATCGAGCGCATTATCAAAGCGACGTTGATGTTTTCTAAAGGGATCAGTACCCAAAAAGCTCCCTTGCAGTGGAGCGTGATTCGAAACGAGCTCAAAAATGCCATCGGCTATTACAGCTATGCCAAAGAGATTCAATTTGTCTTTCCGCAAGAGGACTTTGAACTGCAAGGGGATTTGGATTTGTTGGGAATGCTTTTTTCCAATTTCATTTTCAATGCCATCGATGCGATCGAGCTGGATGATGAGCATGAAGAGGGAATCGTAGAGATCGTGTATTCTCATACAGAGGGCTTGCATCGTTTTGCCATCTATGACAGCGGTATTGCAATCGTCAATGAGAAACTGCTGTTTGAAGCGTTTAAAAGTACCAAAGAAAAAGGAAACGGGTTAGGATTGGTACTGGCCAAAAACATCGCGAATGCTCACGGTGGGAATATTGAGCTTTGCACCAGTGGACGCAAAGGGTTTATTATCACCCTTGGCTAAGATCCCTTCTTGGCGTTTTCCAATTCCAAAACCAGTTTCCATGTTTTGACGATGGAATCGGGATTCAAAGAGATCGAGTCAATACCTGACTCTACTAAAAACTGGGTAATTTCGGGATAGTCCGAGGGGGCTTGGCCACAGATACCGATGTATTTTTTCTCTTTTTTACACGCGTCAATCGCCATTTTCAGCATACGTTTTACCGCTTCATTGCGCTCATCGAAGATGGAGGCTACGAGGGTACTGTCACGGTCAACACCCAAAGTAAGCTGTGTCAAATCATTGGAGCCGATGCTGTAGCCATCGAAAATTTTCAAAAATTCATCAGCAAGGATGACGTTGCTGGGAATTTCACACATGGCGTAGATTTTCAAACCGTTAACCCCCTGTACCAGCCCTTGGGTATTCATAATCGCAATGGCATTACGCCCCTCTTGCGGGGTACGGACAAAGGGAAGCATCAACTGCATGTTGGTTAACCCCATCTCATCACGCACCTTTCGTAAGGCTTCACATTCCCATTCAAATGCTTTTTTGTAAATGTCAGAGTTGTATCGGGAAGCTCCCCTGAATCCTATCATCGGGTTTTCTTCTTTTGACTCATACGCTTCACCGCCGATCATATGACGGTATTCGTTGGATTTAAAATCACTGGTACGGACGATGACGGGTTTGGGATAAAAAGCGGCGCAGATCATACCGATTCCTTCCATGATTTTCTCTTGAAAGAATGCTTTAGGATTATCGTATCCTCGCATTAGGGTTTTGATTTCATCGGCGTTTGGAATGGTTTTATTTTCCATCATATCGATCAAAGCCAGCGGATGGGCTTTGATGGTATTGTTAATGACAAATTCCATACGTGCGAGTCCTACGCCGTGATTGGGCAATCGGGCGTAGCGAAAAGCACTCTGCGGATCGCCTATGTTGAGATAGAGGTGTGTTTGAGGCTCACCGCAATCGCTTAGATCCAGAGTATGAATATGATAGGGGATAATTCCCTCGTACACGTATCCAATCTCCCCCTGGGCACAGCTGATGGTCACTTCTTGTCCATCTTTCAATTGCGTTGTGGCATTGGACGCGCCCACAATGGCACTCACCCCTATCTCGCGGGCAATGATCGCCGCATGACACGTTCGTCCCCCGCGATTGGTGATGAGGGCAGAGGCTTTTTTCATCACCGGTTCCCAGTCGGGATCGGTATTATCCGTTACGAGCACTTCACCTTCTTGGAACAGATGAAACTCACTGCTGTTATGGATGATACGGACTTTTCCGCTTCCGATTCGCTCACCTACTGCTGTACCGCTTAAAAGCTCTTTATTGGGAGTATTTGCATCAAAGACATAGGAGGAGAGGGTGAAGTTTTTTTCTTTTTGGCTTTGGACCGTTTCGGGACGTGCTTGAACGATGTAGAGCTTCCCATCCACTCCATCCTTCGCCCATTCGATGTCCATAGGAGACTCTTGGCCGGAGAGTTTGGAATAATGCTGTTCGATAACATACGCATTTTTCGCAAGATACATAATCTCATCATCCGAAAGAGAAAACTGATGTTGCAGCGTTTCGGGTGTCGTTATGTTGAGGGTTTTGGAGCTATCTTGGGGATCATAGATCATCTGCAATCGTTTTGTCCCCATTTGACGTTTGAGAATCGTTGAATGGTGTGCCAAGGTTGGTTTGAAGACGATAAACTCATCGGGATTGATCTTACCGCCAACGATGTTTTCTCCCAACCCCCACGCAGAGTTGATAATGATCAAAGAGTCCGATCCGGAATCAGGATCGATGGTAAACATAATACCGCTGCTGGCTTGATCACTTCGGACCATTTTCTGGACACCCACGCACAAACTGATGCTCATGTGCTCAAATCCGTTATGGTGACGGTAGCTGATGGCACGATCGGTAAAAAGAGAGGCATAGCATCGATGAACATGTTTCAAAAGAGCTTCTTCACCGCAGATATTTAAAAAACTCTCCTGTTGCCCCGCAAAACTAGCATTTGGAAGGTCTTCAGCCGTTGCAGACGAGCGAACGGCAACATCGATTATTGAGAGGTTGTAGTGAGCGCATAGAGTGCTGTAGGCACTGGCAATCGCTTCTGTAAGAGATTTTGGAAAAGGGGTATTGAGAATAAGCGTGCGGATTTTTTGTCCGACGTTTGAGAGAGAATCGACATCATCGGGATCAAGCGTCGAAAGCAGCTGTATCAGCGGTTCTTTGATACCTGTCTCACTTAGAAAAGTACGGTAAGCTTCCGCCGTTGTGGAAAAGCCAAAAGGGACATTTATCTCTTGTGCTGAGAGATTACGGTACATTTCACCTAAACTGGCATTTTTACCGCCAACGGTACTCACATCCTTATTGGATATTTCATCGAAAAATCGGATAAATGACATTTTGTTTCCTTTAAAAGTCGTAATTTAGAATAAAATTTTGTTGGGTAAGGCCATTTTTGCGAAAGATAAAGTTATATTCTGAAGATCCAGCTATTTGATAAGTTTCACCCCGTGCAACTTTTCGGGACATGAGATATTCAGCTCGCAGTCCTTTGAACACACCGCTGAATCGATAAAAAATATCGATGTTCCATTGCGCATAGCTTGGGAATCCATATTTGTTGTAAATCCATGTTTTGGGATCATTTTTGACGTATTCGCCGTATCCCACCATCATGTCCAATCCGTTCAAGCCCTGTTGGGCAAAATCATGCTCGATTGTTACCAGCCATGCATGGCAATTACCGCTTCCATCACTGCGTTCGCGTTTTTGAAACGTATAAAGGGGCTCTTTTCCCCACTCCCGTGGAAATAAAAAGCGACCTTCGTCGGTTGTTTTCGTGTAGGCTAGGGTTAACTTTGATTTTTCATACTTTACAGCTGATTTGACACCATACGTTATACTTCTTTCTCCTTCTTGCATATACGATTTTGCTTTGAGGGCATTGGTAGGTGAGGCAATGTTGTCCTCACCATTGCCTCCATCACCCGATTGACGTTGGTGAATGAGTTGCAAACCATAAGAAAGTTCCACTTCTCCTAGAGGATGAGCGTAAAGTGCTTCTGCATACCCTAGATTGAAAATATTCTCCAGATAATAATCCCAGAAATCCAAACGGATTCCCCCGTTTTGTTCGTAGCGGAGATTGGTGATAAAAAGACCATCGGAAGAGGTGTTGCCATAGTAGTTTCCAGCAACAGTAGCCCCCTCAATCGCACTGTTACCCATTTCATAACCGTATCCCAAAGAGTCTTCAACACTTCTCCACTGGGGTGTATTTCGATTCCAAAAGGCGTTGATGTAGCCCGCTTGGATGCTCCATTGAGATGACAGAGCACACGTAGCCCATATTCCTTGTTCAAAAGTAGGGATCATACGTCCATCTTGTGGATTGACAAACGGGGTATCGAGTTTCATTCGCCCTAGGGTAAGAGAGTCTTGCCCTTTTTTATATCGAAGATAAGCTTCCCCGATACCACTAATGCTGGATGCATCGAAATTGGTAGAGTCGACTAATCCCACGACATAGCGAGAATTTTTATTGGATGCCAACGGCTCGGTATTTTGAGAAGAGATATTATCGTTTACAAAGTGTGTTGTGTAAGCACCTATGACCGCTTGCCAGTTATTCCAATGCGGTGTTAGGTACAGCAGTTTTCCACCCACTGCGGTTGCCTCATAATCGCGCAATGGTTCTTGATAATCTTCAATCATCGTGAAAGCACGTATCTGCCCTTGCACTTTTCCAAAAGAACTTTCATAGCACTGCACTTGGAATGGAAGTAACAATAACAAAATCAACAGTATGGAGACTGTTTTCATCATTTTAATCCTGAGGTATAGATGTTAGAAACCCCATGGGCTTCGGTTCGCTGAGATGGTAACCTTGGAAATAATCCACATTAAGCTCAATACACTTTTGATACACCGATTGTGTGTGGACGAATTCAGCAACCGTTTTAAGACCAAGCTGTTTGGAAAAGTGGACAATGGCTCGAACTACGGTTTGTGCATTCGTATCGGTGTCAATGTGTTTGATAAGTGAGCCGTCAATTTTGAGTAGATCCACATTGAGACGCAAGATATGGGCAAAATTGGAATATCCTGTTCCAAAATCATCTATCGCAATGCGGACACCGTATTCTTTTACTTTTTTAATAAAGGAAGAAACTTCAGAATAATTATCAATGCCATCTGTTTCTAACAGCTCGATAATAATTTGATTTGAATGAGCGCATTGGGTAAGTTTATAGAGGAAGAATTCTACGGTAGCGGTATCTAGGATGTCATCTACGGAAAAATTTATAGAGATGCTTTTTTGGGTTGATTCAACAAAGGAAAATGCAGTGCTGATGACAAATTTAGTAATGTGATGGTAAAGATTTGAACGTTTAGCAGCTTCAAGGAAATAATAGGGAGTAATAACGGTATTATCGGGTTCAATAATGCGAATAAGGGCCTCATATTCAACGATGTTGCCTCCCACCTCATGTATAGGTTGATAATACAGAGCCAAACGGTCTTCATTAATTGCATCGTTGACCTTTTTACTCCACAAGATATTTTGTTGATACTCTTGTTTTATATGCATATCTTCACTGTAGACAAGGTAGCTCTTATGACGTTTTTTGGCCTCTTTGAGTGCCATATCGGCATTAATCAGCGGAGTAGAAAAATCATTGGCACCTGAAGTATGAATAAACATATTAATTCCCATGGTAAGGGTAATATGAATATGAATACCTGAGAAATCATAGTGCATTGTTTGAATATTGCTCAAAATTGACTGACTAATCCCTTCGCATTCATGACCTGATATAGGGCTGAGAAGGGCAATTGCATATTCATCTGAGGGCATTTTGTATAAACGCATTGGGTATTTCTTGATTTCTTGTTGGATGGTATTGCCAATAGATAGGATCACTTTATCCCCTATTTCATGGCCATAAAAGTCATTGATCTCTTTGAAATTGTTAATATTCAGCAAGATTATTGCATAAAATGATTCTTGTTGTAAGTCTCTGAGAATCGCATGACGATTGAGATAGCCTGTTAAGTGATCGACATAAAGTTGATGGGACAATCTTTCGTTTAAATCCTCTTTGATTTTTATGTCTTCATTAATTCGTCGAATGAGTACAGTGAACCCAATATTAAGAATAAAAAATGAAACGAGTGTGAGTATCAGGGTAATGGTGCTTAGTTGAAAAATTTGTTTTTTGTAGTCTTCTTCATCTTTAGTGATGTCAATAGAACAGATGATTTTTGCTAATGGCTTATTGGTATAGGTTTTTATATCTTTGGCTACAAATACAAATGTTTTATCTTCGATGGTATGTGTAAGTGATTTTGGAAAGGCATACGTATAGGGTAAATAGTCAAAGAGAGTGTCATTGGAGGAGATGATAGCAAAGGCATCATAGGTTTGAAATTTTTTTTCTGGTAACAAAGCAGCAATCTTTTTAGAATCAAAAGCAAGAGCACTCTTAATGCCCGAACGAAGGTTCAGACGATTTTGCAATCGTTCAATTTTAGAGGAAGTCTGTAATATTCCCAAAAATTTCCCTTTATTAAAAATCGGCACAATGTTTACGATAGAAATATTATAAAGCGTAACATCCATGGAGGTAATTGGTTTTCGTTCTTTAAGGGCAAGTGCAATCATTGGACGTTTTTTAGCTATGTTATCCCCAAATTTATTTGGATCCGTAAGGCGTAAAAAATGATGACCGTCATTTTGGATAAAGCCGGCGAGATCAACATCACCGTGAGCGTTGGCTTTATTAAAATAGGGGGCTGCAAGGATTAAGAGTTTATTGCGATCACGTGCAGAAAATGCATCCAGTATCGCGCTATCGGACATCAGATTAAAGGCAAATTGAGTCAGTTTTTTTTCGGTATCTGCAACTGCTAGTTCATAGGAATTGTCGATTAGTTGGTGGTGGGAAGTGATTTTTTGGTCTAATACATCCTGCTTGTCTTGCACAATGACGCTAAAGAAAAATGCAATCAAAAAGGTGAGCAGCGTTATGGTGAGCAGTAACGCTTTCGTACGTATTTGTTCCATTTTTCATGCCTATTTCAGGATCAAAAAATATTATAACCTAAAATACGATAAAAAGCGGTGTAAATAAACTATAGCGGCATCGGTTTTGGTTTGCTTAGGTAATATCCCTGTATATAGTCGATTCCAAGCTCAATACACTCGTCATAGATGTCTTGAGTAGAAACGAACTCGGCAACGGTTTTAATATTTAAACGGTGAGCAAACTCAACGATCGTGCGAACAATATCTTGTGCGCTAAGATCGAGGTCAAGGCGTTTGATAAGAGAGCCGTCAATTTTGATGAAATCTACATTTAGCTTCATAATATGGGCAAAATTGGAATAACCTGTTCCAAAATCATCAATGGCTATTGAACATCCATACTCTTTTACACGCAAAATAAATGCTAAAACTTCTTGATAGTTTTCAATCCCTTCTCCTTCAAGAAGTTCGAAAATAAGTCGATCACCAACAGAATTCTCGGCAAGAAGTTCATAAAGTAAAGTTTGAATTTTAGGATCAAGTATATCATCTATGGAAAGATTGATCGAATAGCGGTGTGGTGTTGCAATGAGCTGTTTAAAGATTTGGCGAATCACAAACTCAGTGATATGAGAGTAAAGACGTGATTTTTTAGCAATATCTAAAAATGAGGCAGGAGTGATCACTGTGCCATCTTCGTCCATGATCCGTATGAGGGCTTCATATTCAAAGATACGCTGGGTGGAAGCCTCATGAATTCCTTGAAAATAGAGAGCAAATCGGTTGTGGTTAATAGCATCTTTAAGCTTTTTGCTCCACAAAATATTATTCTGATACTCTTCTTTGATATGCAGAGAGTCGTGGTATTTAACAAAGGTTAAGTTTTTCTTTTTTGCTGTTTTAAGTGCCATGTCCGCACGTCCGACCAGATTACACCCTTTATCAAAACAGATATCCGCTCCCATACTAAAAGTGATAAAAATGGTAATAGAGTCAACTTCACAATTTATGGCATGAAGACGAGTTAAAATCGTTTGGCACATCGTGTCAAATTGTTCAACATTGATGTACTCACTAAGAGCCAGTGCATATTCATCCGAATGCATTTTATACAATTTAAGAGAATATTCTTCGATAATCACTTGAATAGAGTTTGCCATTTCTTTGAGTATCTTATCGCCAATTTCATGGCCATATAAATCATTGATCTCTTTGAAATTGTTAATATTCAGGAGTAAGACGGCAATGTGCTTTTTTTGTTGGATGTTTTCAAGAAGCGCTTTTCGGTTTGGAAGGGCTGTAAGGCTGTCCATATGGAGCTGATCATCTAATTGTTGTGTAATCTGAGAGGAAAGGGTACGTATTCGATTGATAAGGGCCTTAAAACCAATATGCAATATAATCCATAACAACGAAAGTAATAGCAAGCTGATGAGCAAGACGTTTCTAATTTCTTTTTCATAAGCCAGCTCATCATCGGTGATGTCCAGTGCATAGATCATTTTGGCTAAAGGTTTGTGAGCATAAGTCATTAATTCTCGAGAGGCAATGATATAGGTTTTATTTCCTATTTTGTAACTCAGAGAATCAATAAACGAATAATCAGCAGGTAATTGCTCAAACAATGAATCATTGGAAGAAATAAGGGAATAAGAACCATACGTTTTTGATTGATGATTCGGTAACATTTGATGGAGAGCTTTGGTGTCAAAAGCAAGAGCGCTTCTGATGGCTGAATGGGCATTTAGACGATCTTGTATTCGTTGAATTTTTGCAGATACTTGGATGATACCTATAAATTCCTCTTCTTTAAACACAGGAATAATACTGACAAGAGAGAGATTGTATTTGGTGACATCCAAAGAGGTTAGAGGTTCACGTGTACGTATAGCTTTTGCGAGCATGGGTCGTTGTTTGGTAATATTGTCGCCGAATTTTTTTGGATCAGTTAGACGGAGAAAATGAAAACCGTCTTTGTGAATAAAGCCGGTCAAATCAACATCGCCGCGAACATGGGCATCGTTAAAATACGGCATAGCAAGGGCATAGAGAGCATCGCGATCATGTGCTTCAAAAGCATCCACGATACGATGATCAGCCATCATTTTACACGCAAAATGATTGAGCCCTTTTTCGGTATCTAGAACAGAAAGTTCATAAGCATTTCGTAAAAGTTCACGGTGAGACTGGGTTTTCTCATCCAGTACCCGTTTTTTGTCTTGTAAAATAGAGTAAACAAAGTAGCCTACGAGTAAGAGGACAATTCCCATCGCAAACAGTGTCGCTCTTATTCGTATTTTATGCACTCAAAATCCTGTAATATTTTTGTACTAATGATAGCATAAAAATCTCATTTCCTTAACTGAATATTAAAAAACTATTTTTGTGTAAAAAGAATAGATCCTAAGCGTACGAGGTTAGACCCGCACTCTATTGCAAGCTCAAAATCACTGCTCATCCCCATAGAACATGTGGTTGCATCGGGAATCTTCTCAAATAAAGAACGGGTTGTTTCAAAACTTTTTTGGACAATTTTGAGATCATCGGTATGCGCACCGATACTCATAATTCCTTGAAGATGAAGATTAGGACACTCATTCGCGATTTGTGCGTAACGATCCAAGAACTCTTCGGGGGTGAAGCCTGATTTACTCTCTTCGTAGGCAGAATTGACTTGCACAAGTGCGCGCAGTGTTTGGTTTTCTCTACAGAGGCGCTCTTGAAGTGCACGTGCTAGATCAAGAGAATCAATAGAGTGGATCATATGAGGACGGATACCCAAAAGTTGATTTATTTTATTTTTTTGCAGTGTCCCGATAAAATGCCATTCCAAGGGAAGTTCGTCCAGTAAGTCAGCTTTTATTTTCAAGTCTTGGACTTTATTCTCACCAAAAGCACGTTGACCGATGGCGTACATATCACGTATGGCATCTGCCTCCACATATTTACTCGCGGCAACGATTTTAACAATATGATGTTCGCTTACACGAATACGTGCACGTTCAATTTTCTCAATGATTGCATCAAAATGACGTTTTTGTTCCAGTGTATTCATTGCATTAATCTCGTTATATCGTTGTATAAACCCAAAGTCATAAGTCCCAGCAAGATAACCCATCCGCCTATAGTGAGTTGAGTGATGACAGCTTCACTGGGGGCTTTTTTACGAATCATTTCGTAAAGATTGAAGATGATATGTCCTCCATCCAAAGCAGGGATAGGAAGAAGATTCAAAACCCCCAGATTGACGGAGATGAGTGCCGCAAAGAAAAAGAGACTTATCCATCCGTATTGGGTAGCATCGGCAGTGATTTGTACGATGCTGACAACACCTCCAAGCTCCTTGGCAGGGACAACGCCGGTAATCAGTTTCTGGACGCTTTGAAAAATCATTAATGAAGCATTAAGGGTCTCTTTTGAAGCATAAACAAGCCCTTGTGCAAGTGTCAAATCAAGAATATGTGTTTCGCCAGAGGGTGCGATGCCTACCATCCTTTTTTGAATCTTTTCCTTGAACATATTGGTGGATTCACTGATGCGAGGGGTGAGGGTGATAAATTGCAGTGTATTTTCACGCTGTATTTGCAGTGTCAAATTACCCGTAGATGACATAATGAAATCAGAAAGTTCATTCCACTGCGTTATCGCTTCACCGTCTACAGAGAGAATACGGTCATTTTTTTGAAGACCCGCAACACTGGCCGGTGAATTGACAGAAACCATACCGATAACCGGAGAGAGTGCTTTTGGCCCACCAAGAGCAATGGCATAAAACAAAAACCAAGCGAGTAAAAAGTTTGCAAGAGGTCCTGCAAGCAGGATGATGATCCGCTGCCAAGGCTTTTTTGAATTGTAACTGTCATTATCACTGCTGATGAGTGTCGGGTCCAGATCATCCTGCCCTTTCATTTTGACATAACCGCCCAAAGGAATAGCGCAGATTTGCCATTGCGTTCCAAGCCAGTTGAATGAAAAAAGTTTTTTACCAAATCCAATACTGAATACTTCCACGAAGACACCAAAAAATTTAGCGGCAGAGTAATGCCCTAATTCATGAAAAAAGATAAGGGCAGATAAAACGGCGAGGGAAACAATCCAACTCATGCGATTTCCTTGCTACGGTATGCTTTTGCAAAACCTGAGAGATATTCACCGCCGGAATAGACCGTAACAGCAACTGCTATCCACAAAAGAATATTTCCACCATCCCAATGCATGAGCAAAAATCCAATAGCAATCATCTGAATAACGGTTTTGACTTTACCCATGAATGAAGCACTTACATCAATTCCGATCGAGATGGAGAGGGTACGGAGGCTTGTGATAAACAACTCACGTCCGATAATGATATAAATTGCCCATGGCGAAGCAACACCGGCCATCATAAGACCTAAAAAAGCAGCCAAAGTGAGCATTTTATCGGCCAAAGGATCGAGAATTTGCCCGACGATGGTAATTTGATCGAGCTGGCGTGCGATGTAGCCATCAAAAAAATCGGTAACACTGGCAAGGACAAACAGCAATGATGCGGTATAGTAGCTCCAGCTAATATGCCAGCCGTTATCGGTAAAAACTTGCGGATTGAGAATCACCCAAAACATCACGGGAGCGATGAGAAGGCGTGAGAATGCGAGGAGATTGGGGAGATTGATCATCTAAACGTAGTTCCACCATCAACAACGATCGTTTGACCTGTAATCCAGCCTGCTTCTTCGGTACAGAGAAAATAAACGGCTCCTGCAATATCGTTTGGACTTCCCATGCGGTTCATCGCAGAGCGTCTGATGGTTTCGGCTTTGACCTCTTCGTAGTTGGTGAATGCTTTGAGGGCATCGGTGTCGATAGGGCCTCCTGAAACGGCATTGACACGGATATTCATCTCGCCTAGCTCCACTGCGGCATAACGGCTCATCGCTTCTACTGCCGCTTTGTTGGTTCCGTGACCCGCATAGTTTTCGATGTAGATGAGATTACCCGTACTGGACATGGTGACAACGGCACCACCGCCCACTTTTTCCATACGTTTTGCCGCTTCTTGAGTTCCCACGACAAATGCGTTTACTGTTGCAGTATAGATATTGTTAAGACCACGCGGTTTTAGACGCATAAACTTACCGTATCCGCCAACAACGGGACGGCCATAAATCATTGCATTGCTGACAAAAAAGTCAACACGGTCAAAATCAGCATCGATTGCTTCAAAAAGAGGTTTGAATTCGTCTGTTTCTAAAATATTAAGTGGATAGGCGCGTGCTTTGACCCCGTATTTTTCTTCGAGTCCTTGTGCCAACACAGCGGCAGTTTCAGCGTTCGAATTGTAGGTAAATGCGATGTTGACACCATTTTGTGCAAATTTTTCAGCGATGGCTTGACCGATTCCTTTGGTGGCTCCGGTAATTACCAGTGTTTTGCCTTTCATGTTCGTCATTTATGCTCCTTGAATCGTGTAATTTTTCATGACTTCTTTAATCATTTTTAGGTTGGCTGCGCTTGGTGCAACGAGGGGAAGGCGATATTCCAAGGTATCGATAAGACCTGCGATGTACATAGCGGCTTTGATCATAACCGGATTGGATTCAACAAAGAGAGCTTTGTTAATCGGATACAGCGTATCGTTGATTGCTTTTGAACCCTCAAAATCACCCGCTAATGCTTTGGCAACCAACTGACTTTTCATATCAGGTAACAGGTTGGAAGTCACAGAGGTGATTCCAGCGCCGCCACATGCCAAAATAGCGTAGTCAATCGCATCATCCCCTGAAAATACTTTTAGATCAGGTCTGCGTGAAAGCAGTTCTATCGTACGCTCAATACTGCCGGTTGCTTCTTTGATACCGTAGATATTTTCTACATCATCAAAGAGTCGAATAACGGTATCAGCACTGATGTCTACAACGGTACGTCCCGGAACATTGTAGAGCATAAAAGGGAGATCGCCCACTGATTGCGCGATTGCTTTGTAATGCTGATACAAACCCTCTTGAGAAGGCTTATTATAATAAGGAGCTACAGAGAATATCGCATCAACACCGCATTTTTGGGCAACTTTTGCGGCTTCGATCGCTTCGGCTGTTGAGTTACTTCCTGCGCCTGCGAGAACCTTGGTATTGGTGCCCTTGCACACTGCTACGGCAATTTCCATGCAGATACGGTCTTCGTCATAGCTAAGCGTTGCACTCTCACCCGTAGTGCCCACAGGACAAACGGCATTGATCCCGTTGGCAATTTGTCTGCGTATCAGATCAGCGTACTTTTGCTCATCCAATTTTCCGTTTTTGAATGGAGTAATGAGTGCGGTTGTAGAGCCTGTGACTAGATTCATTTTTGACCTTTACGTAAAATGATGGTGGTTGATTTGTCAATGTCAAAATAGCGCTTAGCTGTTTCTTGGATATCAGAGGGCGTGAGTGCATTGATCGAAGATTCATAACGCTCGAGAGGGGAAATATCGCCACGTGCGAGGTAGCTTCCAAACAGTTCCGCTACTGAGGTAGAACTCTCTAATGAATAGATGAAATCAGCACGGGTATTGATTTTGATTTTATCCAATTCCGCTTTTTTGACCGGTTTTGCTTGCAGTGCTTTAATCTCTTTCCAAAGCTCTTTTTCAATAACTTCAGCAGTAACCCCTTTGTTCGCAATGGCTAAAAACAAAAAGACGCCCGGATCGATGGTTTCCATATTGTAGGCATGTATTTGGTTTACAAGGCGTTTTTCATCGACGAGTTTGCGGTAAAGACGTGAACTCTTACCAGAACTGAGCAATTCGCTTATCGCTGAAAGTTTCACTTGATCGGCGTGTTGGAAATTGGGAATCGGAAACGAGATCGCGAGCATCTCGACTTCACTTTCTTTGTGAACGATAACACGTCGTGCTCCGTCTTGCTCGGGCTCAACGATCTTCATTGAGGGGATATCAACGGTATTGGGAACACTTTCAAAATGTTTTTGAGCCTCGGCGAAGACTGTTTGGGGTTTGATGTCACCCGTTACGACGAGAATCGCGTTTTTTGGCTGATAATAGGTTTTATGAAAGTCTTGGATGTCTTGAAGCGTCCATGTTTGAATGTCATTCATAAATCCGATTGGCGTCCAGTGATAAGAGTGGTAAACATAGGCGCTGTTAAATAGGCGAAAATAGAGATAGCCCATCGGGTTGTTATCGGTTCTCCAGCGGCGCTCTTCAGCCACGACATTACGCTCGGGCTGGAACTCTTCGTCTTTGAGATTGAGATTTTGCATCAGTTCGGCAAAGAGTGTGAGCGATTTTCCCAAATTGTCGCTGCTAGATTTGATGTAGTAGTGTGTATGGTCAAATCCCGTAGATGCGTTGTTGAGTCCGCCGATGCTTTTGACCTCTTCGTCAAATTCACCCGCTTTGAGATTTTTGGTGGATTTGAAGTTCATGTGCTCTAACATGTGGGCGATACCGCTTTTACCCATGACCTCATTGCGGCTTCCTACTTTATAAAAGATATCGGTAGAAATAACACCGGAATGATTGTCCATAGGGATGGCAACAACTTGCAATCCATTGGAAAGCGTTTGGGTTTCGTAGTGAGGCAAAGAAGTGGCCATTAAAGTTCCTAGAGTAAAAAATAATATCGTGAGCAGTTTCATTAACGATCAGCGCCAATGGCTTGAGTGATCGAGGTATAACCGTCTTGTACGAGTAAATCGATTAGACCCGTGTTGATGTCTTCAACGACTTCAGGCCCTTTGAAAATCAGAGAACTGTACAACTGAACAAGGGAAGCTCCGGCACGAATACGGCGATACGCTTCTTCAGGAGTAGAAATACCGCCGACACTGATAAGAGTCGTTTTCCCATACAGCTCTCGTGCGATGGCATCAAATATATAAAAACTGCGTTCGCGTAACACTTCACCGCTGATTCCGCCGATGTCTTCAGGGTCGCTGAGAAGGGAATAATCAACGGTGGTATTGGTTGCAATGATGCCATCCGCTCCGCTCTCCACTGCATGGACACACAATGCTACCGCTTGGTCCTCAGACATATCAGGAGCGATTTTGAGAAGGATCGGTTTGGATGTCAGTGTTTTAGCGGTTTGAAAGAGCTGTGCAATAAACTCTTCATTTTGCAAATCACGTAATCCCGGTGTGTTGGGTGAAGAGATGTTGATAACCATATAGTCGGCATACGGATGCAATGCCTTAATGAGGGTTGTGTAGTCTTTGAGGGTATTTTCTTCGGAGGTAAGTTTATTTTTCCCGATATTGACACCGATTGGGCTGCTGAAAGGATAAACATTTTTCAGACGATGAGAAATACGGAACAATCCGTCGTTGTTAAATCCCATCGCGTTTTGCAAACTCTCTTCTTCGATATGACGCCAAAGCCTTGGACGGGGATTGCCTTCTTGAGGTTTTGGGGTAAGGGTACCGATCTCGGTGAAACCAAATCCCATTGCTAGCGTCCCCTCGATCATAGTGGCGTTCTTATCAAAACCTGCGGCAAGGCCTACCGGATTGAGAAAAGTACGTCCAAAAATTTCTTGGGTTAAAGAAGGATGCGTGACAAAATATTTAGTGATAAAGTGGTTTAATAGAGGCGGACATAGGCCGGCACCGCGTAAAGCAATAGCCCCTAATGTATGTGCATTTTCGGGCTGAAGCTTGAATAACCACGGTTTTAATGATTCGTAATCGATCATAGGTACTTGCCTTCTTGTGATAAATTGGTGCGATTATACTCTAAAATGGTTTAAGGGTAAAAATTAAACCATTTCACCCGCTAAACGGCGGTAGGCATCGGAGGTTTCCAAAAGCTCTTGATGCGTGCCTCGAGCAATGATTTTACCCGCTTCAAAATACAAAATAGCATCGGCATGGGTGATGGTACTCAGACGGTGAGCAATGGTAACCGTGATCTTGTCTTTTGAGTATTCATGAAGAGCATTTTGTATCCGTTTTTCACTCTCATTGTCAAGTGCACTGGTCGCTTCATCCAAAATAAGCAGAGAAGCGTGTTTGTAAATAGCGCGGGCAATGGCAATGCGCTGACGCTGACCGCCTGAGAGATTGGCTCCAAACTCTTGCATCATCGTGTAGATGCCCTCAGGCAGATTCATTGCAAACTCGATTGCATCTGCCATTTTCAAGGCCTCGATGACTTTTTCTTCATCAACATCATTTCCATAGGCAACATTGGCAGCAAGGGTGTCTTGGAAGATGTAGACCCGTTGGGATACACTGGCGATTTGGTGGCGCAGGGAGTTTTGGGTGTACTCTTTGATGTTATGATTGTTAATCATGACACATCCATCATCGGCATCGTAAAAGCGAAGCAGCAGGTTGACCAGCGAACTTTTCCCGCCGCCGCTTTGTCCTACAAGAGCAATGTTTTGTCCTGCGTGAATGGTGAGATTCAAGTTTTCCAAAGCGGTTTTTTCTCCAAATTTGAGTGTCACGTTCTTAAACTCTACGTTTGAAATGGCCTCAGAGAGTTCTTTTGGACCGTCTTGGATGGTATTATCGAGGTCAAATATATCGAAAATACGTTCGCTTGCAGCTTGTGCATCTTGAATTTTACTGTAAATAGAGCTAACGCGTCGTAAAGGATCAAAAGTTTGTCCCACAGCGGTTAGGAAAGCTGTAAAATCTCCTGGACTCATATGTCCACTATATACTTGTTGTCCTCCAACAAATATGACAGCTGCAAGTCCTGTAGCTCCTATGATTTCCATCAATGGTGAAACTAGTTCTGATGTGTATGTGGATTTCATATTTATTTTGAAAAAACGTTCATTTTCTTCCCGAAAACGGCTTAGCTCATATTTTTCAGTAGCATTTGCTTTTATGATTTCATTGTTGTTGAATACTTCAGTGAGACGGGTAACGACATCAGCATTTTTTTCTTGAGAGCGGTGAGATAGTTTTTTTAAACGACGGGTGATTTTTATAAGAGGAACAACGACTAATGGGACAACAACAAGTGCCCAAAAAGCCAATGTAGGGTTGAGATAAATGACATAGCTTACTAATGCAATAACTGTAAAAATAGACTGTATAAGTTCTGGAAGCATTCTTGATACAAAGTATTGTACACGAGTGATATCATTAGTGATACGGGAGATTAGTTCACCACTACGGTTTATGTAAAGAAATTGCATGTCGATGTGCATGATTTTTTCGAGTAAATCTTCACGAAGCCTTGAAACAATATGTAATCCAATATGTGTTGTAGAAACAGATTGCATATAGCGTCCAATAGACTTTAAAAGATAAACGGTAATTAAAAGAATGGGGATGAAGTAGAGCATATATTGCTCTTTTTTAATAAACATATCATCAATTATTAGTTTCATGATGTGTGCGATGGATGCAGTAGCCCCCGCCATCAACAAAATACCAATCAGAACCAGTGTAAAATGAAATTTATACCCTTTAATATAGGGCCAATAACGTTTTAAAAGATCTTTGAATTTCAATTACTAATCTCCCAAAACGTTCCATTAACCGTGTCCATGATCGACACATTCATACTAATCAATTCATCACGAATCGCATCGGAAGCTGCGAAATCTTTGAGTGCTTTGGCTTCGGAGCGTTTTGAAATCAAGCCGTCGATTTTAGCTTTTGTCGCCTCATCCAGACCGAATTGAAAATATTCATACGGATTTTGACCTCCGAATCCTAATACGGTTTCGATGAATCCAAGAGAAGAGAGAAGTTTTTGGCGATAGAGTTTGTCTTTTGGATTCGCATCCAGCGCATCATTTGCATTAGAAATCAATTCATCGATAAGCGCGTACGCTTTGGAAACATTCAGGTCATCGCTAAGCACCTCCAGCAAGGCCGTTTTAAATTCGGTATCGATGACTTCCGCCGTGAGCCCAAAAATACGTTTTTTGAGTCGATATAGGCGATCAAGGCGTTTTTTAGAAGCGATCAAATCCTCTTCATTAAAATTAAAGTCACCACGGTAGTGGGTGCTCAGTAGATAAAAACGTAGCACTTCGCCATGGTAGGCTTTGAGGGCATCTTTGAGAAAAAAACTGTTCCCCAAACTTTTGGACATTTTTTCACCATCAACATTGATGAAACCGTTGTGCATCCAATAGCGCGCTAATTCGTGATTGGTCGCACAGCGTGTTTGTGCGGCTTCATTTTCGTGGTGAGGGAATAACAGATCTGCCCCTCCGCCATGAATGTCTATGGCATAGGACATCTCTTGAGTCGGAAAATATTTATCAATCATGGCAGAACATTCTAAATGCCATCCGGGACGTCCGGGACCAAAAGGGGAATCAAATGAAATGGTATCATCATGGACTGCTTTCCAAAGAGCAAAATCAGCGTCATTTTTTTTCTCAGAAACTTTTTCAACGCGGCTGATGTTTTCGCTGCTTTGACGGTTTGAGAGGCTCAAATAGTTTTTATCACTGGCGGTATCAAAATAAATATCGCCGTTGTTGATCGTATAGGCGTGTTTTTTGTCCAAAAGTTTTTGAATCATTGTCACCATGGCGTCAATAGATTCGGTTGCTTTGGGTTCAAGGGTTGGAGGACGTACCCCAATTGCGCTCATATCACGGGTGTAGGCATCGGTGTAACGTGAAGCGATTTGGCTTGGAGCAACTCCAAGTTCTGTAGCTTTGTTAATAATTTTATCATCAATGTCGGTGATGTTACGTGCAAAAGTCACTTGATAGCCATTGGCTTCCAAAACACGACGTAATAGATCAAAAGCCAATGCGCTCTTGGCATGCCCCAAATGAGCATCATCATAGACGGTCGGTCCGCAAACGTAGAGGGAAACTTTTCCCTCAATAAGCGGTTCAAATTTGCATTTTGTTTTTTGTACACTGTCGTATAGGAACATCGTTTCTCTTTTATCGTATTAAATTGAGTAAAAAATGGTTTAGAGAATAAAATGATACTCCAAAAATCCCAACACCGAGGATAAAGTAGAAACTGTATTTGGTTTTGAGAAGATTCCAAACGATTCCAAACCCTATCTCTCTGGCAGTGAGGATAAGTTGGGCAACTCCTCCGATACTTCCGGCTAGCGCCAATCCGGCAGCTCCCATAGGTTTCATAAGCAAGAGTGAAAAGATAAGATTGATGATGAGGGATATTCCTGCTATTTTGGCGGCTTTCATGTGTTTGTGCATGGCGTATAAATAGAGCGAAAAAAGTTTTGCAAGCCCAAAAGGGATAAGTCCTACCATGTACATCATCAAGACATCAGCAGTGTTGTGGGTATCTTGTATTGTGAAATTGCCTCGCTCAAATAACAGCCAGATAATAGGCTCAGACAAGAGAACACCACCCAAAACCGATAAACCCAACAATGCGCTCAGCAGCCAAAATGATTTATGGAGGTTTTGGTAGGCAAGAACATGGTTTTCGTTTTTGATTGCTTTGGCGATAGAGGGAAAGAGTGCAGTCGTAATGGCTAAGGCAATAATGGCAAAAGGGAGTTGAAAAATACGGTTGGCGTAGAAAAGGTACGAAACCGAGCCTGCGGCCAAAAAGGAGGCCAAACTCGTATCGATAAATGAGGCGACCTGCGCCGTAGAATTTCCCAGCAGCGAGGGAAAAAAGAGGGACGCAAATTTAGATTCTTCCTCTTTGACATCTTTTGTCTTACGGTATTTCCATCCCCCAATGAGCAACTTCATAAGCCCTTGTTGGCGTATAGAATATAAATGGGTCAGCACCTGCATGACTCCGCCGATGAGAATCGAAAAGCTGAGTGCATAAACGATGGTTTTGGGATCACTGTGACTAAAGAGCAACAGCGCGGTAACCATCGCGATATTAAGCCATACGGTGGAGAATGCGGTGGTAAAAAAATGCTCTTTATGTTGCAGGAGAGTTCCCAAAAAGGTAACAATGAAAATAAGATCTAAATACCAAAAATTGATCATCGTGAGCGGTGCTGTTTTGGCAATCAGATCCGCATTCCAGTCCCAGGCCAGTAATTTGGTCGAGAATTCGGGAAAAAGGGTTACTAATAACGATAAAAAGACGATAAAAGCCATAAATCGGATGAATATTGCAACCGCGAAAACACTTTTTTGTTTGGAGGCAATGTAGGAGGGCATAAAACTTTGCGTAAACGACCCTTCTGCAAAAATACGGCGAAAAAGGTTGGGAAATTTAAATGCCATTAAAAAAATATCACTCCACATATTGGCACCCAGCACGGAGGTCATGAGTATGTCTCGTACCAAACCGCTAATGCGTGAAATAAGGATGCCAAATGAGTTGGAAAAAATTGATTTAAACATAGATAAATAGGACCATTGTTAAATTTTACGTGAGTTTAACCGATATGTGATTAAAATAGCCAAATAGTATACATAAAAGAAAGGGGATTACAATGGTGGATTTACCGCATGTCAGAGTTATTTCTGAGAGTTCATCCGCTATTGTTCCTTTTATTGTTCGCACCAATAACATTGCAAAAGAGCTGATGCAAGCAGCATCTATGCACAAAGTTTCTGTTCACTCACTTGACTTTAGACTCTTGGAAGTGCAAACACTTAGTTTGATGGCTAATGAAGTTAAAGCCGATTCGGATGAGTGGACTGAGCTTTCTCCAGCGGATATTAATGCGCTTGGCAATGAACTTTATCTCAATCCAAAGTTTGAGCTTAAGCAGATTTACGAAGCAGAAATATTTTCCATAACAGAATTAGGAAAACTCGATCATATCGAATTGTCCATTGCCGGCAATGCAACTCTTTGTAAAATTTATCTAACGATTAAATCGGGCAGTGAGCTGATTTATGATGATACCTTTGAGGAAGACTTTTTTGAGCTCATTATGAAAAAAAAGCTTCGGGCAAACCTTATGGTTGGGATTTTTGATTCCATGATGCACAGTAACTTGTCAGAGTTTCTAGCCAAAGTAAAAGTTAATGGTTTGTATCGTGTTAAAGAGCAAGAACGTTTTGTTGTAGGGGAGGGCATAGAACCTATGCCGACTGTTGACGATGCATTGATAATGCATTATGATAAAAAGCAAAATGGTCTTGATGAAGCAGGACGTATTGACTATGCAAAACGCGGGTATATTATCAGCGTGGTAGCCAACGATTTGCTTATAGAGTACATTAAGCCGAGAAAAGGGACGAGCGGTCGCAATTGCAGGGGGGAATTTATCATCACAAAAGAGCCGCTTATTCGTTATGAACCTACCTTTACCATAGGTGAAAACATCCTGCGTGATGAAAATGATGTCAGAATTGAATTCCGTGCTAAAACAGGCGGTTATGTTACCTTTGAGGGTGGTATGTATGACATTAAAACCCAGATGGACGTTACTGAAATCAGTTTTCGCTCCACGGGTTCGATTGAAACCCAATTGGACGCAGATGTATCCATTAATGTCAAAGAAAAAGATCCGCTCAAAGATGCCATAGGTACGGGTATGGAAGTGACCGTCAATGTGATTAACATTGATGGCAATATTGGCCCCGATGCAAAAGTAACGGCACACAAAGCTGTCGTAGAAGGTCAGGTTCATAACAGTGCAACGATTACGGCGGATGATTTAACGATCAATGTTCACAAAGGTAAAGCTTATGGAAAAGAAATTCATGTGACACGTCTAGAGCATGGAAGTGTGGAAGGTGATCATGTCAGTGTCGCTCAGGCAACAGGCGGAACAGTACACGCAAAAGAGATTGATGTCGAGCTGTTAGGATCTCATACGAAATTGACAGCATCAAAACGTATTGAAATTCAAAAACTACAAGGCGGGGAAAATATTTTAACGATTGACCCTTTGCTCAATGAATCACGAGAATTTTTAGATGAAGAACAAAGTCTCATGATTGAAGTTAAAAAAGTGATCCATGATGTGGCTAAAGAGCTTTCCGCTTATGAAGAAACGATGACAAAAAATCAACCTGTCTATGAAGATATTAAACGAAAATTGATTAACTACAAAAATAACGGGATAAAAATTCCCATTGCCTATGCGCAAAAATATAAGCAGTTTCAAGAATTTAAATTTAAGCTTGATGTATTAAGAAAAGAGTATCAAGACAAATTGGACCATTATGCTTTTATCAGCGGACGGCATAGAGCACTGCAAGATGAGATATTTGAAGCACGTGTTATTAATCATGACCGTTGGCACAATTACAATGAAATTATTTTTAAATTGATAGATCCGCCTATTAATATTACGTTTCTTCCCCCAGACAACAGTGTCGGCGGTATATATGGGTTGCATATGAGTGATGAGGGAATTTTTTCAATTAAGGTACTGTCAAAATGATAATAGGATTAGAGGGAAACATTGTTTATAAAGAGCCATCAGCAATGCATCTGGATGTAAACGGGGTGGTTTATGAGGTTTTTATTTCCTTGCATACCTACAGTGCATTGAGCAGTGAGCGCATCAGGGTACATACAACGCACATCATTCGTGAAGATGCACAGCAGCTTTATGGTTTTATCCAAAAAGGGGAAAAAACACTCTTTGAGGGGATGCTTAAAATTAATGGAATCGGTCCCAAAGCAGCGCTTGCAATTTGCAGCACCTTTACGCCGGAGCAGTTTGCGGGTATTATTACGTCTAAAGATGTCAATGCGCTAAAAAAAGTTCCTGGAATCGGACCTAAAAGTGCGGGACGGATTATGGTGGAGTTGGCAGGCTTTGATGCTGTGCTGTTACAAGGTGATACCGTTATCAGCAGTGCTGCAACCGAGGCTTCTATGGCGCTTGAATCGCTTGGATTTAAGCGTGAACAAATTGCCAAGGCATTGAGTGCATCGAGTGCTACCGATACTGCTTCTTTGGTGAGAGAAGCATTGAAACAATTACAAAAACTTTAAAGGAAATAAGTGAAATTAGCAATTTTATTCGGCGGAGCCAGTTACGAACACGAGATCAGCATTGTCAGTGCGATTACCGTAAAAGGGAAACTTTCCAATTTTGACTTGAGCTTTATTTTTTGCGATCAGGATCATCGTTTTTATCTTATTGATGATGCGCATATGAAAGCAATTACGTTTTCGAGAGCAAAACACCTCAAAATGCCACAACTTGCATTGGTAAAAGGTGGATTTCAACAGCGCGGACTTTTTGGCTCAAAGTTACACGACATGCCTGTTCTTAATCTCATTCACGGGGGTGATGGTGAAGACGGTTCGATAGCGGCACTGTTTGATTTTTACGGAGTTTCATTTATCGGACCGCGCAAAGAGGCATCGATGCTGAGTTTTGACAAACATTACACCAAATGGTTTGCACAGTCGATGGGGGTGAAAACCCTTCCATACGAAGTGATTAGAAGAGAGAACATCAAAACCATTAGCACTCCTTATCCATTTATTATTAAACCTTCATGTCTAGGAAGCTCAATTGGAGTGAGTATTGTACGTGAGGCCAGCGAGTTGGCATATGCGTTGGATGTGGCGTTTGAATTTGACAATACCCTGCTAATCGAACCGTTTATCAGCGGTGTCAAAGAGTACAATCTCGCGGGTTACGGTTCACATGGTAAGATCACTTATTCAATCGTCGAAGAGCCGCAAAAAGTAGAATTTTTGGATTTTGAAAAAAAATACCTCGACTTTTCACGATCGGCAAAAGTGGCCGAAGCAGCCGTTAGCGATACGCTCGTAACCCAATTGCGCGATGCCTTCAAAACCCTTTATTCTCCGTTGTTTGAGGGGGCTCTTATTCGATGTGATTTTTTTGAAATCGATGGCGTTGTGTATCTCAATGAGATCAACCCGATCCCGGGATCAATGGCAAACTATCTCTTTGAAGATTTTAGCGGGGCGATCAATACCCTTTTAGGGTCATTGCCGGCAAAAAAAGAGATCCGTATCCAGTATGATTACATTCACTCCATTTCTCAAGCCAAAGGTAAATAAGAGTGGCAGTAAAAACGGTTCATTATAAGGGCGCTACGTTTACCGTTAGTTATGAAATTCTCAATCCCAATCAGACCTCTGATATTATTTTTTTACATGGATGGGGCTCGAATAAAAACCTCATGAAGCAAGCTTTTGGTAAAACACTTCCTGCTTTTCGCCATATATACATCGATATGCCTGGCTTTGGCGGCAGTAATTGCGATATCTCCCTTCAAACGACCGATTATGTCCAAATTATGGAACTTTTTTTAACGCAAATTGATGCTAGTAAAAATATTATTTTAGGACATTCATTTGGAGGAAAAGTAGCCACATTACTCAATCCTGAGCTTTTGGTACTTGTAGCATCGGCAGGAATATTGATTCCAAAACCATTAAAAGTCCGTACGAAAATCGCTCTTTTCAAGATGCTCAAATTTACAGGCCTTACCTCGCTGCGATCGCTCTTTGTCGCACCCGATGCGCAAGGTATGTCTGAAGCAATGTATCAAACGTTTAAAAATGTGGTTAATGAAGATTTTACGGATTATTTTAAAGCGTTTAAACATAAAGCTTTGTTATGTTTTGGCAAGCAAGATACGGCAACCCCTTTATGGACGGGTGAAGTAATACAAGGCCTTATTGACGACTCGCGTCTTATTGCGTATGAGGGAGATCACTATTTTCTCTTGAAAGAGGCTGCTTCGATTGCAGATGAAATAGAAAAAAGTATGGATAAGAAGGAAAAGTAAATGGAATTAACACAGATGATCGCTCTTGGAGCCAATTTTCTTTTTGTTTTTGCCTTGGGATGGTATCTTATTACCAATTTACAGTGGTATGATTACCGTATAGAGCGTGTTGTGTTGCGTCACCATAAGACGTGGTGGCATGTCCTGTATTTTGTACTTCCTTTTATCCTTTATTATGTACTGGGTACGTATGGGCCGTTTGTATTGGTTGCCTATATTCCATTTCTCTACCTTTGGCATTCCAAACTCGATAAAAAGCTGGTTTTGACATGGCGTGTGAAGCGTTTCTTGATTCTTTTGCTTTTTATTACCGTCATATTGAATACCCTTTGGAGTCTTAGAAGTGTCAGCGATACATATGGCGTATTTTTACCGCTGAGCCTTGCGTATTTGACTTCATGGGGAATGGAAAAGTTTTTATTTTTAATGTACAAAAAAGAGGCAAAACGTAAGATTGAATCCATGAGTGATTTGACGATTATCTGTATTACTGGTAGTTACGGTAAAACATCGATGAAGAACTTTATTGCACAGACGTTATCCTCCAAGTTCAATGTCTATGCGACGCCTCGCAGTGTCAATACGATCGGCGGTATTATTCGCGATGTCAATGAATCGCTTCCCGTAAATACACAAGTGTATGTTTGTGAAGCAGGAGCCCGCGAGTTTGGGGATATTTATGCCATTACACAGTTGCTGAACCCTCAAATCGTCGTAGTAGGTAAAGTGGGGCCTCAGCATTTGGAGTACTTTAAAACAGTAGAGCGCATCAAGCAAACCAAACTCGAAATCATACATTCCAACCGTTTGCAAAAAGCATTTATTCATACGTCGGTTACCGATGTTCCTCATGAGAAGGTGACATTTTTCGGTGATGATATTCATAATCTCAATGCGACATTGGAAGGGACCGACTTTGATCTTTCTTTAGAGGGAAGAGAACACCATTTTCATACGTCTGTATTGGGTGGTTTTCAAACGATGAATATGAATGCCGCTATTTTAATAGCGTATGAAATGGGAATGAGTGCGGAAGAGATCGAGTCAGCTGTGTATCATCTCAAAAGTGTTGAGCACCGTCTTGAGCGTATTGATTCCGGTGGGAAAATCATACTCGATGATGGCTACAATGGAAATATCGATGGGATGCTTGAGGGTGTACGATTATGCTCCTTGCATACCGGACGAAAAGTGATCGTAACCCCAGGACTAGTGGAAAGTACGGCCGAACTAAATAGTCAACTGATTAACGCTATCAATGGCGTCTTTGATGTTGCCATTATTACAGGACAGCTCAATGCGGTTCAATTTCAAACCGAGTTAAAGGTGAACGAAGTCGTAATGCTCGCTGATAAAGCGCAGTTGGTTAAAACGCTGGGTGAGGTGACGAGAGCTGGGGATATAATCCTTTTCGCGAATGATGCACCGAATTTTATCTGATGAATAACATTCTTTATGCCCCATGGCGTAATGAGTACGTAGCGGGAGCAAAATGCGAAGGGTGTGTATTTTGCCATATTAGTGAGAATGAAGCTTTGGATGAAGAACATCATGTTTTGTATCGTGACGAGCATTGCTTTGTCGTCATGAACCGTTATCCCTATACACCGGGCCATTTTATGATCATTCCCCATTTTCATACTGATGCGATGGAAGCTCTTGATCCTGTAGTATGGCTGCACATGAGTGCATTGGCGCAAAAAGGGGTGCGTATGCTCAAAGAGGGCTTTAATGCTCATGCGGTCAATATCGGAATGAATTTAGGACGAGAAGCGGGTGCAGGTATAGCAGAACACATTCACATGCATCTCGTACCGCGTTGGGAACGAGATACGAACTTTATAACATCAATAGCGAAAACGCGGGTTTATTCGACCGATTTTGAGAAGATTTATAAGAAATTAAAGGAACTTTCACCCATTTTTTTTAAATAAGATTCTTGTTTTTTATGACGAACAATGATATTCTTAAAAGTAAGAATAAGATCTAAATTTAGATACAATATAAACTTAAACAGATTAAAATAATTTTTATATTTAAAAATTAAGGATCAAAATGACATTAGAACAAGTTGCTTCGAACGCCGAATTTATCTTGATTGAAGGAGATAGAGGAACCGGTAAAAATATGCTTTCAATTTTTTTTACTACTTCATCACATCTTGATCAAGCGACAATTATTGTTACAATACCTGAAGAAACTTATTACAAAAAGCAAGAAATTACCAAAAGCATGATGAATGAAGATAGCTTTGAGTTTGCTCATATTCTGTTATTATCTGAGGATTGGAAACAAACCAAGCGTCAGTTAGGACTGAAATTTATCATTAATGACATAGAAAAGCTTTTAGATACGACAGGCGCAAAAATATTATATATTCAGCGAATTGATTTATTATTCGATATGATGGATCAGTTGGACAGTTTTGAAATAATTTCTGATATAGCACGTCTGGTTTTAAGTCGTAAAGTAAAGACAATCGTTTCACTCCTGAAGCCAAGCGATAATTATCTTTCTATTCATGATGCTTTGCTCAATTATGCTGATCTTACACTCTCTATTTCTAATGATAATCAGCAAAAGGGGCGTTTGGTAAATGTTGTTGCATCCTTTTATCCTCTTGAGCATGCAGTTTACAGTTTTGTTTATCGTGATAATAGATTTGAATTAAATGAAAAATACAATGAACCTCTTGCAGACACTTTTCCTCCAGCATTACATGACATTAGGCCTGCCATCATTACGCCGGATGTTAAGCCAAATAAAAAAGAAACAATCGATATTCTTATTGTTAGTCAGAATGACCCACTTGCACAATGGAACGAGTATCTTTTTGGAAACTTAGCTAGAGTATCGTTACGCCGCTTTAGAGAGTTATTGGAGATGCCTGATGAAATTTGGACGCAAAGTGACTTGATTATCTATAGCAATGATAAAATGGAATCAATTCTTAATTTTTATACGGAGGCAAAGTTTCATAATCCTATAGCCAAAACGATTGGAATATTAACCCGAGGGTTTGTGAGGGCTGAAGATAAAGTTGATGTTCATCAATTGGGTGGATCTGAAATCTTTGCTAAGAATATTCGTGTACTTGATTATGTGTTGGGGATTGAAAAAACTTTAGATAACTCATTTTACTCTAATAACATACATAAAAGTATTCACGCTACTATGGTTGATTCATCAATGAATTTTGCTGATTTTATTGAAGCGGAGTTGAAATTAAGACGAATATTTACGGTATTTGTATTTAACTATACTGCAGCGTTTCAAAATGAGTTGCTGAATACAGTATTTCGTGAAGAAGATCTGGCCTATTTGGATGAAGATAACCATAAGTTGTATTTGCTTTTAATAAATGCACAAAAAGAAGATCATCAAATTTTATGGAAAAAGCTTTTGATGATAAAAGAAGACATGATCTATGAAAATGCATTTGAAGCTCCTGAACTGTTCAGCGGGAAAGAACTTTTATTTGAACGTACTTTTGGGATGGATAAGTAACAATGAAGCGTAGTATTTGTTTATTGTTTGTTGTATTGATAGGTAGCTTGCACGCAACAATATGGGTAGATGAAGCTACATTGAAAGAATCTATCCAATCCAGCTCTAACGTTCAAAGCAAAGTAATCTATGCGCGTTCTTTGCTGGAACATGATAATGCTGAAGAAGCATTAGATGTCTTAAAAGGAGTTGATGTTTCTAAAAATGAGTCCGTTGTTAATCTGATGAAGGATATTCAATATTGGAAAAGAGATAAAGCGTATTTAAAGGAATTAAATATTGATTCTGCAGGAAGTAATGTAGGCTCAGTTGCATCGGGCTTATCTTCTCAAGATGCAGAAAAGCTATATGGCGCCCTTAATCGTTTTCATATTCCAATAGATGTACCTGCGCAACGAATTTTAGGAAATAAAATTGGTGAAGGGCCTAATAAAATATTGGCAGGATCTATTCTTACTCAGATTTCCAAAGAACTTTTACCTGAGGAGTTGACTATTAAGTCTCAGAATATAGTAAAAACTGCTGACATATCAGATAAAAAAGCTCAAAGAGTTTTTGAAGTGACTACTCAGCAACCCATAAAGGCCAAAACTAAATCTCTTAATGAGAAGCTTAGTGATGCTTTAGATGAATATCGTAAAGACAGTTCGATGAAAAATATTGAAGTTATATCCTATCTTTATACGCAAATGGATAAACCAGAAGAGCAGATGTCATTTTTAAAGCATCATGTTGAAAATTATCCATTTGATTATGAAGTTCGCCTATTGCTGGGAAAAAACTTGGGATGGCAGAAACGATATGATGAGGCGCTCGATTATTTACATATGGTTGAAGGTAATCATAAATATGATGCTAAATTAGCGAGTGGTCAAATTTTATCATGGAAAGGTGACTATTCTGGCGCTATGCCTTTATTAGATGAAGTAATACGTTTTGGAAATGATATTCAGCGTTATGATGCGAAAAAAAGTCTTGCTTATATTGCACGATGGAAGGGTGATCATTCAACAGCAAAAGAACTATTTATTGTGTTGAATCACGAAAGACCAGGAGATGAAGAAGTACGGGAAGAAGTCTTATATGATAAAAAACACTTTGCTCCTCTAATTAATAAATATGAAGCACTTCAAAAAAAATCTCCTCAGGATATTAAGATAATACAACGATTATCATCTTTACTGATCCAAGATGGCCAAGAACAAAAAGCACTGTATTATTTTGAGAAACAGTATGCAATCACTCAAGACCCTAATCTATTAAAAGAGATGGGCAATATTGCATTACGTTCGAAAGAATCAGCTATTGGGCTTAATTATTGGAAAGCTTATGCGATAAAGGTCGATACAGCCTATGCTTGGCTTGAATACGCTAAAAATCTTATGTGGACCGATCATCCCAATGAAGCATTAGTCATACTGAAAAAAATTAAAAATGACTCAGATGTATCATTAGAAGTCAAAACATTGATAGAAGAGATTAAGCCTGCATCCTCTGTAAATGTGAATTCATTAACATCAGCGCCTTCACCTGAGTCTTTTCCTGTATCGAGTGATACTGCTTATAAAGAAGAATCAGATTATGCTGTTTTTTTGCGTAAGAAAGGAAAATTTGATGAGGCGGCAAGGATATACAGATCGCTTTATTTGAAAACCTCTATTCCTATGTATGGACAGTTGTATGTTCAAACCCTTAAAGAATCAAGCAATCACGAAGAGGCTGAAGCTATTGCAGCTGTGTTAATGATAGAGTCGGTATCAAAAAACGATGAAGTAAATAATACTACTGCTACTGCGATAGAAGAGCCTTTGTTTCATGAAAATAAAATCTCTTTAAATATTGGGCTAGAGGGTGAGCAATTGACTGATTCTGATGGTTTGCAAGTCACTTCAGCAAAAGTTGTAGGAAAATTAACAACATCAAATGGAGTTTCATTGCAGGGAACTGCAGGGGGGTATAAGCTTAGCAAGAATACAGAATACATGCAAGGTAAAAGTGGATTTTTTTCGGTAGGAAATGATAGTCTAGAAGCCGGAGTGTATGTAGATGGTATTGATGAAAAAGCTGACTTTAATCCCTATCTTCGATTTTCTTATCCGATGGAATCTCATACACTTACTCTTACGGGTTATCGTAGAAATGTCGGATTGGTTAAAAATGCAATTGCCCCTTTAAAGAAACATAATACACTTAGTTCATTACAACTGAGTGATTATGCATTATTCTCGGATAATGATGAATTTTGGGGTGCTGCCGAAGTTGCCTGGGATGAAGAGGGGAATGTCATTTTTACTCCCCAGTTTCAATATCGATTTTATCAAACGCCTATTTTTTCTGGGTTGTGGTCTGTTGCGGTAGATGGTTGGTATATTTTTAATTCTAAACCAACTGTTGACTACTATTCACCAAAATTTGCCGATGGAACTTTTATTACCAATTATTTAGACATGCCGATGTATGAGAATACAATGTTGAAGTTTATGGGTGGATTTGGATATTCGTATGAGAGTAATGTTTACTTGTATAAATTTGGCGGTTGGATTGAGAAGCCATTTTCAAAAGGTATAACTTTTCGTTTAGGATGTTTCAATAATAAATCTATTGGAGCTGCAGGTAAAATTGTCCCATATTCGTATGATACTTGTGATGCTAAACTTTTACTTAACTGGTAATTAGTCTAGAATGCCTTTCTTTATCATCGCCTTACTCCTTTCACTAACTTATCTTGCGTTTATCAATCTTGTAGAACTGTATTCTTTTTATCTAATAATTGATAATACATTTATAATGATTGCAGTGATTATGATTGTTGTTTTTACTGGAATAGTAATTCTGCGCTATTTGGCTTTGATGTTTTTTTCAATTTTCAAAGTGGGCTTGAAAACAGAAAAAGAGACAAGAGAGAGAAATATTCATACTCATCTTCGCGTATCAATTATTGTTCCGGCATACAATGAAGAGGTAGTAATAAGCCGATCAATTATATCATTGTTGCAACAAACGTATCCTAATATGGAAGTCATTGTAGTAGATGATGGTTCGAAAGACCATACATATCCTTTTGCAAAAAGGTACCAAGGACCAAAAGTAAAGGTGATTACAAAACAAAATGGTGGAAAATCCAGAGCTATTAATACGGGAATTGAACATGCAACAGGTGATTTAATCATGGTTGTTGATGCTGATTCAAGATTGAATGATGATGCGGTATCATTGATGGTACAATATTTCGATGATCCAAAGATTGCTGCGGTTGCAGGATCAGTTTATGTGGTGAATCAAATCAATAGTATTACAAGACTGCAAGCACTGGAATACATTGAAGGGTTAAATATGGTTCGTAATGGCCAAGCTTTTTTAAAGTTGGTTAATATTATCCCAGGGCCCATTGGTATGTTTAGGTTAGAAGCGTTAAAAAAAGTCGGGCTTTATGCTCACGATACATTTGCAGAAGATTGTGACGTGACATTGAAACTTTTAGCTGAGGGGTATGCAATTGATTTTGAGTCAGATGCGGTAGCTTATACTGAAGCCCCTGAACATCTACTTGATTTAATCAAGCAGCGCTATCGCTGGACGCGGGGAATTTTACAAGCTATCCGTAAGCACAAGCATTATTTGTTTCGTACTCATGGACGCCCTTCAATGACGGTAGTCCTTTGGTATATGCTATTTGAATCTATTTTTTGGCCATTTATGGACGTGTGGGCAACGCTATTTTTACTTTATATTACCTTGATTACTGGGGTAAACTCTTTACTCTTTTTATGGTGGTCACTTTTTACTGTGCTTGATTTGGCAGGGGCACTCTACTGTATTTTAGTTACCAAAGAGAAACTCTCTTTGGTTTTTTACGCTATACTATATCGTCTTTATTTTATAGGTATTATCAATATAGCCAAAATATTTGCAACAATTGAAGAGTGGCTTGGAATCGGAATGACATGGGGAAAACTTGACAGAAAAGGAAGATTGTAGATGAATTTAATAACGTTTATGACGTTTGCTATTTTGGTAATTACCATTTTGACACTTGTATTTGGAGTATTGGCTTATTTTCTTTATAAAGTACGAGAGTCGAGAAGAAAAGTCCACATTATAAATGAAGGATACGAAGAATTATTAGCTAGTAAAAATAAAGAATTTTTATTTTTTAAAAAGGTACAACATCATGACGGCCCTTTTTCTAGCTAATCGGATTTCTTTTTCATATCAAAATCGGGCTTTACTGATTACTATTCTTATTGCGATCTTGATGTCACCAGTATTTTATTTTTTATTTAACAATTATTCACCAGCAAATTTTGCTCTTTCAGGTGGCACTACCAATAACATTTATCTTTTACGTTCTGAAACAACTATTAATCGTTTAAAAAGTTTTGGAAATAATGGTTCAGGCTATGAAAAACAACTGGATGAGATGAAAACATTGTTATCTAAACAAGGATATGATGTGCAGATGATAGATTTAGAGATGCTAAAAACACTTAAAACTTCAGATACCTTATTCGTATTAGATGCCATTGCTATGACAAGTGAGGAAACAGCCAGTATCGTCAGATTTGTTGAAGAGGGAGGATCTCTGATTTTTAACCAATACAGTGGATTTAGCGGGCCGGATGGAGGATGGCGCGGTGATGCATTTGTACGTGAAATAACTGGATTAGAAGTTGACCCTTATATTAATACCTTAAAAAAGCAGACAGGTATTTTTTGTAGCCCAAAGGTCTTTTCTCCACTTACGACACAGCTTAAGAGTGGTCCATTGCTTTCATTTGTCTATTATGAGGATATTCCATTATTTCGCACTCCAAAAACAATGAAGCCCGATATGATGTATACGGATTGGACACAGTACAACTCTCCGAAGATTGATGATGTTCATTTGCCATCTGAATTTAGCGGAGCATTGTGGCATGGATCAAAAGGTAAGGGTAGTTGGGTCTATTTTAATTTTCCATCATATGTTTTTTTCTCTTCAGGAGCGGATAATGAAAAGTACAGTGCTCTCTGGAAGGGAATTGTGCGTTTCGCTATTGATGGAGTTGCAGTACGTATCCATCCTTATTTAAGTGGTAAAAATCCTGTTTTTATTTCTGAAGATACTGAGTTTCGTTATGAAAACTCTCGCTATTTTTCTGAGGTAATCAAAGAATTACAAGTCCCAAGTACGGCATTTTGTGTTAGTATGTTAGCTGAACGCTTTCCTGAGGTAACCCGTGAGCTTGGTGAAAATTCATTTTTAGAAGTAGGATCGCATAGTCATACCCACGGTGACTTATTAGCGGAGAATGAGGATGGGCTGACTCGAGAATTATTGGGCTCCAAACAGATTCTTGAAACACTAAGTCAAAGCAAAGTGACAGGTTTTCGCCCTCCTCGTGAAGAGATTAACGATAGAATAGCGCAAAAATTACTTGAAAGTGGATATGAATATACGATGGAAAAAAATAAAAACCATCTTTATCCTACTATCATACGAAAAGATTTGGTTGTTATTTCCAGGGTTGGTACGGATGATTTTTCTTTTATTGCGAATCATACTTTAGATGAAGAGGCACTGGTAAAAACTATGTTAAATGAAGCATCTTTTATCGATGCTCTTGATGGAATTTATACATTAAGTATTCATACGCACCTTTTCAGCGATCCTCATAATATTTCGATCGTAAGATCTATTTTAAGACAGTTAAAAGAAAAAGACACAACTACCTTTCGACAAGGTCGTGATATTGCTAAACGTATTAAAATGGTCAGTTTAATTGACACCTCTGTTTCGATAAGTCATGAGAACTATATTGTTTCTTTGATTAATAATAATAAAATCACCGTTCCTGAAGTTATTATACGTCTTTATTGGCCTCGTTTTGGGAATGTAAAGTCTATCAAAGCAGATACTACAGGGGTCAGTTTTACTTATCTACATAATAGCAATGAACGATATACTGATATTACCTTCACTGATTTGGCACCTAGAAAACAATTTTCTCTTCTTGCCGCATACCGATGAGGATACAATGGCTGTGTGGAAGTTTCTTTATCCTTCTATTGAACAGCTCGATATTTGCATTCGATTTAATTGGTGTTGGCGGTTATGAATACAAGCCGTCACCAACTTCTAATTATGTTCCTATTGCTAAAATTTTGAAAGATACGAATTTAACACAAGTAAATGCTATTTCACTTTGGATTACAAAAGACTGGGTAAAAGAGTGGTATCCTGCCAAAGAAATTAATCAAAGTATTGTACAAGAAGGATTTAGTCCTATATTTATTCTCTATTGGTTCGCCGATGATATTTCGGTAGCTTATATACAAGAACATAAAGCGGAATATTTTGCGTATTTAAAACGTTTTAGAGATTATTTAGATCAAATTGACGGGAAAAAAGTTATTGTTCTTAATCCAGAATATAATGAACATGGCGTAGAAGAATGGAGTGGATTTAATGAATTGCTTTTGGAAAGTAAAAGAATTCTTGATCACGGTGATATTCTTATTGGTCCATGTGTGGGTGATTTTGGAAATTATGACAAAAGTTTCGACTCTTCAAATTGGAAAAAATTTGATGCATCTCTTAGAACATCGATATATGCATTTGATTTTATTGCCTTTCAAGAGATGCGTGCATTGACTAAAAATACTAAACAACAGATAGAAAAAGTACCAGAACGGATTGAATCATTTGCTTCCTATCTTAATTCAACCTATAATAAGCCTGTTATGTTGGCTTATCTCGCAATTTCAACGCAGGGAGAAGATGGTGAGAAGCTTCAAGGAGAGGTATTAAATCGTATCTCCCAGCGACAGGATATACTGCAAAAGAATGGGATTTTTGGTATAAATATTTTTCATTTAGTTGATGTACCTAGTCATGAGGGATATTTCAATGAAGGAGAAAAATATTTTGGAATTTATCGGTCCAATTTTTCTGCTAAGCCTTCAAGTCCTTATTTTAAGCAGATAAGGCTACAAAAAAAGATACAATAATTTAAAAATGGAGTTGGTAATGAAACTTTTTAAAAATGATCATAAACAAGGTGGGGTAGCATTCGTAAAGAGTGCGAAGGAGAGTGATTTTTTTCAATCCATGAATCATCATAATAATCTGAATCAGGGGAGCAAGCATCTTGTATTGGCTACCTTTCCAGATTCTATTGATGGTATACGAGAGAAATCAGCATTGCATGAAAGTGGTAATTATCTTCTTTTCTCACTGTTGAGAGAGTTGGCTAGGTTGAGTGATAAAGATGAGTTTCAAATGATTTTGAAACATTGGAGCATTGCATTGGCACAGGAAATTATTGATGGATGCCGTTTGATTCAAAGCGAAGAGCATTTTGACGTATTAGTAGAGTATCTAAATGAGCTCTTCTTGCTTAAGCGTATGGGATGTTTTCAATGTACTGTAAATGAATATGAAAAGACGGTTACGGTAGATTATTTTTTTACCAAATTTGATGAAAATATATTTATTCGATTCGGTGAATCGTATTCAATTAGCTTTTATGGAACTTTTTTCGAACATCTGATGGGATTGGTAGTAGAAGCAAAACTTGCTCTCAAATCTTCAGAAGGTTCGGATGAATTATGGCGTTTTACTTTTATAGCGTAAAGTATCTGCATTAAAATCAGGAAGCAATTTTTCAAGCATCTGTAAGAGACTTTGGTACAGTGGAGAAAGATGGTTATAGTCCTCTAAAGTTTGCATTTGAGCAGCAGCATGCTTTACATTAGAATCAAATGGCAATGCAAAAAGGTACATCGTATCAAAGAGATATCGGTAAATAGTTTCGAAATTGACACTGATCTCATCAGTAAATACTTTATTGGTTACAAAATAGATTCTTTTGTTTTCATGGTGTTTTTTTATTGTTGAAAGTGCTTTTTGCATAAGGTCTAAAGTGGCATATGAGGTAGCATCTGCTTCTAGTACAGCAATGATAGTGTCGGAAAGCTGCATGGCTAAATCAGCCATTGGGCTAAAACCTGGCGGTGTGTCAAATATAAT
>JAMCPS010000171.1 GCA_023379705.1 Campylobacterota bacterium | reverse complement strand
AAAGCAAAAAAAGGTTGATATTAGCGGTAACAGCAATGTTAACATTTTAGATTACGATTGTGGTTGCCCTGCTAAGGGTTCAAAACGCTGCTAACGCGGTTAAAAGTTTATTCTGAGGAGATTAAATGAAATTAGTAAATCTTAGTATTACAGCCGCTGCTGCGTGTTTGTTCGCTACATCAGCGCATGCGCTTAAAACAGAAGATCGTGATGTAAAAGGGAACATGGTTGTTGAATACACCAAAGTCCCAGGTTCGGTCGATTCATTTATGGATATGTTCACAGAAGGTGAGTTGTACGGTCGTGCACGTGCGCACTATTTTTTATGGGAATATGATGCTCAAATTCCCGACACTCTAACATCAACAACAAAAGATAACGATATGTTGGGTCTTGGTGGTAGTATGGTTTATAAAACGGGATTCTATAAGGGATTTGGTGCAACCGTAGGTTTTTATGGGACAACCCAAGTTTTAGATGACAATACAGTTCCAGGAAATGTGGCTAACTTTGGTAGAACTGGTAAAGACACCTATCGTACACGACTTGATGGTACTGAGGGTAATATCGGCGTTTTTGCAGAAGCCTACTTGGAATACAAAGCGGGTAAAACAAATATAAAAGTCGGTCGTCAAGGTATTGAAAGCGTTATGCTTGCAACGAATGACACGAAAATGATTCCTAATACGTTTGAAGCCGCCGTTGTGGAGAACAAAGATATTTCAGATACAAGTGTTCGTGCCGCATATATCATGAGTCAAAAACTTCGTGATCACCAAACTTTTCACAGCCTGATAGCGAGTGGGGAAATTGGCACAGGGGTACGTCTCGATAGAACGGCTTTCAATGATGACTCAGGTAGACATTTAGGTTTAACAGCTTCCAATATTCGTGCTAAAGGAGGTGACGTTGATCCTGAGATGATATTATTAACGGCTTCAAATAAGTCTATTTCTGATCTTAAATTGGATGCAGAATACGTTGGATTAAAAGGATTTGTGAATACTGCTATAGTGGAAGCAAACTATAAAATTAAACTTAATGATGCATGGTCATTGACACCGGGTGTCCGTTACCTTCGTCAAATGGATGATGGTGCCGGGGCTATAGGTGGGGCTGCATTGAGCGGAAGAGCAGCTGCTGTTGGATCTCCTACCATGAACTCTGCTACTGATGAAACAAGAGCAACTTATAAAAATCCAACAAGCGCTGATGGTAGTATCATTATGGCACGTTTAGTAGCGGCAAATGGACCTCTTCAATTGCACGTGGGCTATTCAAAAGTTTCTGATGATGCGGATATTATCGCTCCATGGCGTGGATTCCCAACGGGTGGATATACGCGTTCAATGGCACAGCTAGATTGGATCGCCAATACTGAGAACTGGATGCTAAAAGTTGATTATGACTTTGATAAAGCAGGTTTAGTTCCTGGGATGAAAGTCGCAGTAGACTATGTAGATATGAATTTTGACGATGATAAAGTGATAACTTCAGGTATGACTGATCGTAATATCTTCCATGTTGATGTATGGCAATCCTTTAAAGCATTACCGAATACTGAGTTTAGACTCCGTTACGCAACAATTCATGCTGCTAGTACTGGTACTGCTGGTGCTCCTGTAAACGTGGCGCAAAGGGCTTATGATGAGTTTCGTTTTGAAATGAACTACCTATTTTAAAGGATAAAACATGCGTTGGATGTTGCCACTATTTATTTCTCTAAGCACTTTGAGCGGGTTTGAGTTTGATCTCAAGCCGCAGCGCATTACTCCTGAGATTACCTGTTTTTTTGGTGAACCAGAGGCGATGAATAAGAGTAATAACGGCAACATGGTCAACACTTGTTATGTCGATACCAAAAAGAGCTATGTCGTGATCGACAGCGGCTCTTCGTATCTGTATGCCGATGCGGCGTACAAAGCGATGCAAAAAATTAAACCACAGCCTGTTGAGTTGGTAATCAATACCCATGTTCACGATGATCATTGGTTGGGAAACGGTTATTTTGTTCAAAAGGGAGTTATGGTTTTGGGTTCGGTTGATTTTGTTTATAACTCTATCATTGATTCTCCTTCCCGAATCCAAACCCATGTCTCTCCGGAAGCATACGAGTTTACCGTGCCGACACGTCCTACTGAAATTATCAGTGAGGATAAGACACTTACCATCGGTGATCAGATTATTGAACTGCATTTGATGAAGAAAAAAGCACACAGCGACAAAGATATGGTGGTTTTCATGCCAAAGATCAAAGCCTTGTTTGCCGGAGATTTGGTTTTCAATGATCGCGTTCTTTCCCTCCGAGACGGAGATATCAACGGCTGGATTGAGGCCTTGGATTATTTAGACACATTGAAGGCCACGACGATTGTAGGGGGGCATGGATTCCGTACCGATAAGGATGCCGCAAAGATGACGTATGCGTATCTCTCGCAGATGCGCACGGAGGTACGTGAGGCAATTGTATCAGGTATCGGTCTGGATGAGACGATTAAGAAAGTTAAAATGCCAGAGTATCAATCCCAGAAAATGTACGATACACTGCATCGCGGTAATGTGGATGCTGCCTACCGTATGTTGGAGTGGGAATGATCAAACTTTTTTTTCTAATCGTTTTTACATGCTTCACCGCCTATGGCGAGACGCAGTTTGCCCAGCCAATCCCCTCTATCGATAATCCGCGTCAGATTATTTTTTCGATCAGTGCGGGTGATGATGAAGCGATCAATCATGTTTTGAGCACTGCAAACAATGTGCTCAAGTTTTACGGTCCCGAGAACGTAGAAATGGAAATTGTTGCTTATTATCACGGTATTAGAGCGCTTTTAAAAAGCGAAAAAGAGATTTCGGTCCGAGTCAGAGCCCTTATGCAATACGATGTCAAATTTGTGGCATGCGGTAATACGATGGAAACGAAAAAAATACACCCCGATGAGCTTATCGAGGGAAGTGAGATTGTGACTGCAGGAATCGTTGAGGTGATTGAACAGATTCGATCAGGCTCCACGTATATCAGACCTTAGGAGAATAGTATGAAAAAATGGTTATTGCTTTTGAGTTTATCGATATTGCTTAATGCGCAAGAGGGATTGAAGAAAGTAGTTTTTGATTTGACTCTGGGAGATCAAAAAGCATTTGAACGAAAAGTTCTTAGCGGAATTGTCAAAAATAAGGATTATTATGAGAGCACTATGCAAGAGTTGGATGTTGCCGTAGTGATACATGGCAATGCATACAAGTTTTTTGTCAAAAACCTCTCAACGACACCGTATAAAAAAGAGCGTGAGTTAATTTCTGCACAGGAGTCATTTGAAAAAAGACTCAGAAGTTTAGCAACTCACTACAACGTCAAATTTTATATCTGTCAAGCAGGACTCAACGAGCTCAAAATACCAAAGGAAAACATTTATGATTTTGTCACGCCCGTAGTGACTTCAACAATCGGACTCATTGACAGACAAAGCGAAGGTTATGTGTATATCCCTACACGCTAACCCTACAAACACAATTTAAAAAAAAACAGGAGTTGAAATGAAAAAAATATTACTATTAGCATGGCTGATTTTAGGAATGGCCTCATTGTATGGGGCAGGTGATTTACGTATTTTCAGTGTGCAAAACGCAGATGGAAAGATGAATGCAACAGTAGTTGAAAAAGCACTTGAAGCCAATGGCTTTGTGATTTCGTCAAATACGGACATGAATGGTCCGTTTTTAAAACAGTTTGGTAAAAGTGATTTTACGCAATTTAATTTATTGACCGTTTTTCATAAAAACCTTACCGATTCATTGGTGAGAGCCCATACGGATGCGGGTATCTTTATCCCGATGGGTTTTGGTATTTACCAGCGTAACAATGATAAAACTTTTTATGTATCTGTGTTGACGGCTGATGCTATGAAAAAGATTGCCGGATTTGATG
>JAMCPS010000170.1 GCA_023379705.1 Campylobacterota bacterium | reverse complement strand
TGGCAGTTGTTAGAGTTGAGCGTGTAGCCTATACTTGGTTTAACAGACTCATTGCATTACGATTTATGGATGCAGCGGGAATCAATGAGATCACAATCGTTTCTCCGATAGAAGATGCAACTCTCCCTCAGATTTACAATGAAGTGCGTGCTGGCAATACTCCGGATGAACTCAAATTTGACCGTCAGAAATTTTTTGATTTGATTGACGGGAAGATACAAAGTGCCGATCCCGAGAACGAAGCGTATGCAATGCTCTTTATAGCTTCGTGTAATGCGTGGCACGAGCACCTGCCGTTTATGTTTGAGAAAATCGCCGACTATACCGAGCTTCTAATCCCAGATGACCTGCTTGGAGCGTCATCGCTTCGTGCACGCGTGGTTGATGCACTTGAGAGCGAAGATTGCAGCGACGTCGAAGTCATAGGCTGGCTCTATCAGTTCTATATCGGTGAGAAAAAAGATGCTGCGATGGCATCAAAAGCTAAATACAGTACGAGCGAGATCCCAGCCGTCACCCAGCTCTTCACCCCACACTGGATCGTCAAATATTTGGTAGAAAACTCTCTCGGTCGCATCTGGATGGCTAGTCGTCCAGAGTCAAAGCTACGTGACTCGATGTCATATTACATTCTTCAACACGAGCCAACACCTCCCATAACCGTTTCATCCGTCGAAGAGCTCACACTCCTAGACCCTTGCTGTGGTAGCGGTCATATGTTGACCTATGCCTATGATCTACTCGAAAAAATCTACGAAGAGGAAGGTTATCCAAAAAGCGATATCCCCTCACTCATCCTGGAAAAAAATCTTTTCGGCTGTGATATCGATGAGCGTGCTGCATCACTGGCAGCATTTGCATTGACGATGAAAGCGCGACTATCGCATCGTCGTTTTTTCCGCAAAGCAGTACGCCCCAATATTGTTGAACTAGAATCCTACGATGATGACCGTTTCGCGAACATCAAAGATCTAGGCTCCCTCATCCGTATCAAACCCTCATCCACGAAACTCGAAGATGGGATTTTTGCCCACTCTACACGTGAATTCAAACTTCAAGAGCGAATCCTCGGCGGAGACTTCCATTGTGTTATCACAAACCCACCTTATATGGGCGGAAAAGGGATGAATACCACTCTTTCTGATTTCGTAAAGAAAAATTACCCTGACTCCAAATCAGACCTTTTTGCGTGCTTCATTGAACGCTCACTAGAGCTTACGAAACCAAACGGCTATGCTGCAGCCGTTACGATGCACTCTTGGATGTTTTTGAGCAGTTATGAAGCCCTACGTGTCAAGCTCCTTGAAAATCATAAGATCGATACTCTCGTACATTTGGGAGCCAGAGCGTTTGAAGAGATTGGTGGCGAAGTTGTACAAACGGTGGCATTCGTGTTGAGAAAAGGGAGTGAGAAATAATACCGTGAGTATCTATTCGGAACGATTGGCACGATTGAAACGAGAAATCGTTGCTCTAAAACAGCAGCAAAAAAAACGTGCTTTCAAACCAAATCAAATCATTATGATAAATTTTATCAATGGTCTGACTAAAAAAGCTATTTTTAACATCAATGTCATTTCTTCGCTTCAGTATCATATATTGGTTACACACTACTGCGGTGGTTGCCCTGGAGAACTTGATGCACGCGACATCATCAATATAGATATGATTATTTCAAAAGGGTTTAGATTGAATGAAGTGGGAGTTACTAACAAGGATCTAGTCGTTTATCAATATATGAAAGGTCAGGCGCAATACAAACTTGTTTTAAAACCGATGGCAAACAATAGTTTAGTTGTGACAATGTACAGTGTGGGATGAAATGGAAGCGAGACGACAGGCTTTAAACCTCCAACGGGTAGACAAGGACGAATCCAAGCAACCTGTCGTAACCCCGCTTCACGGCGAAGAAATGACATTTCTGTCACACAATCCACTTGGTGAACTCTGTGATAGAAATAATCATACGAAATTATACGCTTCTAAAAGAAACAAATAAAGAAAACAATGAATTTTGAAACGACAAAGAGAATACAAAAATGAATCAAAGCACATTATCTGAATATCAAATGCAGTTAATAAAGAGACAGCAAGAACATTGGGAAAGATTTATGAAAAATTTACCTCCGCACTTCAATGAGATGCTTAAAATATATGATACTGAAGGATTTAAAAAAGCGCAAGAACAAGCTGAAAACTATAAAAAAATCATTCATTCTTCCTATTCTCAGGTGATAGAAAACATTACTAAACAATTATCGTGTATTGAAGATATTGCTGTCCCAAGCCACCTTCAAGAATGTATCAAAACCATTGAACGTATTCAAATAGAGCACGAGTTTCTTCCTTCAGCAATAAAAGAGTCTATGAAGACTATGATGGACTATGGATGGTATCCTGACTTAAATAACTTTGCGTTCAGCACTCTGGTTGAATTCAAAAAAGAAGCGATAGATTCTAGTTTAGATGAGATTAACAGTGCGTTTGTAGCGTATTATAAAAGTGAATTGGCAGCTATAAAAGATCAGCTTTATACCAAATATCCAATGCGTAAAGAAATATTACAAGCAGCTTTTGAAGCACACGAAAATGGCAACTATCTATTATCAGTGCCTGTCTTTTTGACACAAATAGACGGGATCGCCATAGATGAATTTGAACACCATTTTTTTATGAAAAAAGATAAAAATCCTAAAAC
>JAMCPS010000169.1 GCA_023379705.1 Campylobacterota bacterium | reverse complement strand
ATCCACCCACTGCGAAAAGCGCTTCAAAACGTGGATCAATTCCCTCGCTTAACACCCCGGACAAAATAAGCTTATTAATGTAAAAAACAGCCGTATGTCCAAAATAAAAAATCATCGGATGACGTGTCGGTTCGGGCTGTTCATAAAAAACAGCATCCGATCTAAAAAGCTCAAATAGCGATTCAAAAAGATCGAAGCTTTGATGAAAATAACGACGTATCTCACTTCGCTTATCGTCTACATTCAATCCATCTAATCGGATGGACTGCGTCTGTCTCATATTCACTTAAAAATTCCTCACAACCATATTTAGGAGACAATTGTATCCAACTACCCTTACTCAAGATTAAGAAAATTTTACTGCATTATTACAAAAATGTGGTTATAATGACGATAATAACGTTTAACATTTACACTAGAAGGTAACTATATGTTTGAGCAATCTCTCAACAAAATGAGCATAAAACAGAGAATGAACTATCTGGTAACGGCGGCAACTGTCTCTGTAGTTGGTGCGTCAATTTTTGTCTATTTTGCGATGAACAGCCTTGAAAACCAATACGATGAACTGCAAAGTAAAACGATTACAGGTGCCATCACGGCACAAGATATTGAAAAAGAACTTAATTATATCAGCCGTACCAGTCGTGACATCATGCTCGGCGGTGATTACACCAAAAACATTGACAAACTTGAGAAACATTCCAAAATTATTAATGATAACTTTGCGATACTTGAAAAAACCGTCTTGCATGATAATGAAAAAGCAATGATTGCAAGTGCAAAAGAGAGCACGGAACTTTTTTTGAATAACACACTCAAAATGATGAAGGCATTGGACTCTGCCACGATTTCAAATAATACATCCTCTATTTATTCCGCTTACAAATTTCAGATGACACCATTGGCTGATGCTTCACGTGACAGTTTTGAAAAAGTACTTAAAGATAAAACCGAAGATCTCAAAACTGCTTCAACAAAGATGCACAAAGAAATCGAATTTTACAAGTATTTTGTATTAATCACAGGAGTATTAGTCGCTGTTGTTATTTTTCTCTTTGCGAGCATGGTACGACGTTCAATAACAGTCGCATTGGATCAGTTTACCAAACTTATTACTCGTGTTTCTCAAGGAAATTTCAACGAAAAATCTGAGGATTGTAAAGCACAAAGTTGCCCGGAAACGGAACTTGGCATCATGGGCACTGCATTGAATCAGCTCATTACCCAAATACAAAACTTCATCCACCAAATCAATACTTCCATTTCTGGTGCTACAAAGGGCGATTTCACCCATCTTCTGTCCAGCGATGGAATGCACGGTGAATTTGTCGATGCAATCGAGAATGTTGATAAAAGTATTCACATTATGCAAGAACAAGAACTGAAAAAACGTCGTGATATACTCAATTCCCAGTTGAGTCAGCTGAGCGTAAAAGTCACAGAGAGCCTTAGCGTTATTCAAGACAACTTGCACAATAATATCCACGATCTAAAAGAGGTGACAAACGCAACTACCAATGCCGCAAATCTTGCCAATGACAGCCGTGATACCATTTCTATTATTATCAATGAGCTTAATATGCTTAACGAAAAAGTGAGCAATAACAACGACGCTATCGGTCACATTACCTCTCGTACCAAAGAGATCAACTCCGTCATTCAACTCATCACCGATATTGCCGATCAAACCAATCTTCTTGCACTCAATGCCGCTATCGAAGCCGCCCGTGCAGGTGAACATGGTCGTGGGTTTGCCGTTGTTGCGGATGAAGTGCGTAAACTTGCCGAGCGCACCCATAAAGCTACAGGAGAAATTTCGGTATCTATCAACTCTTTTAGATCGTGGATATTATTGTGGGTAATGAGCTGATTCAATGCAGTGCAGAAGAGATGAATGAAGTCGTTGAACGTTCAAGTTCCAGTATCAATAATTTTGAAAGCACCCTAATAAGCCTCAATGAAGGCTCCTCACAAATAGTCGCTTCATCTCATAAAATGGAAAACAGTACCTTCATTATTTTGGCAAAAATAGATCATATTCTCTATAAAGCGCGCGCTTACAACAGCGTTATGCAATGCGAGCAACACCTAGACGTCATAGACTCTCATCAATGTCGTATGGGTAAATGGTATGACGATGAAGGTAAGGAACGTTTTGGAAAAACCAATAGCTACAGTCTCATGAAAGATCCTCATGCGCTTGTTCACCAAAATGCCAATAAAAATCTTACCTATATCAAACTGGGACAAGATGGTATGCTTGAGAATGGCAATGAGATCATCAATAACTTTAAAGAGATGGAAAGTGCCAGCGATCGTCTCTTTATCCTAATGGACAGTATGTTAGCAGAGAACTCTTAGCAGGGGTTTTCGCTATGCTCTTTTAATGACACTTCTCTCTTCAAATCTTTTTTCTCAGTATTTACACATAAGCGCTCATTTTACGACACGTCATGGCGGTGTCTCTAGTTCTCCTTATGGTACGTTTAATCTTGCTTTTCATGTTGGAGACAATGCTCAAGATGTGCTTAAAAATCATCACATTTTGGCTGATAGGCTGGGCTATGACCCCAAAAGCCTCATACACATGCATCAGATACATTCCAATATCATCATCCCTGTAAACTCAACCATGAACTTTGACACAGTTCCGCAGTGTGATGCCTTGATTACCAATCATACTAACATACCTCTTATGGTCATGAGTGCCGATTGCACTCCCATATTGCTTTATGACCCTGTCAATCACGCTATCGGTGCCGTTCATGCAGGACGCGCCGGAGCGCTCAATCGGATTTTACCCCTAACCCTAGAGGCCATGCAAAAAAACTACAACACGGCTTTATCGGATATTCAAATCGTATTTGGCCCTTCAATACAAGGCTGTTGTTATGAAATCAATGAGACTATCGCACATGAAGTAAAAGAAAAAGGATATGAAGATGCCTTGCTGTGGAGAAAGGAGAAAGTATCACTGGATGTTAATACAATCTTGCATATGCAGCTTAAAGCGCTAGGGATTACATCAGAACAAATCGAAAGCATAAACCAATGTACTGCATGCAATAGTCATAACTTTTTTTCCTACAGGGCTGATTCACAGCATACAGGGCGCATCGCAGGCGTTATTTTTTTGCGTCCATTACCTTCTTAGCCAACTGAACCGGAAGTATCCCTAACGATTCCTCAACAAGCGCTGTATTTCCATGCTTTATAAAGGCATCCTCATATTCAAAACTGACCACTGCGACATCCAAAATATTTGCTTCGCTTAACCATTCAAGTAATGCGCTTCCGACTCCACCATGTCGTGCTGAATCGCTAAAGACATACCATTGCTTGTGCAATGCAGCCATTTTTAGCAACATATCAGCATCCAATGGCTTCACAAAACGCAAATCCAACAGAGCAGGTTTTTCATCCATAAATTCCCTGCACTGTGCGGCACGTCCCACACCATTTCCATACCCTATGAAGAGCACATCCTCAGAACTTTCAGCCAAAAGCTGCGACTTGCCCAATTCAACCTGGGTTGATTCAGGAAGGTCTGCCGCCAAAAAGGCTCCCCTTGGATAACGTATGGCGCATGGATGATCATACTGTGCCGCGAAAGAGATAATATCGTGAAATGATTTTTCATCACGTGGAGCACACAATGTCATGTTTGGCAGAACACGTAAAAAACTGATATCAAAAGCACCCTGATGCGTTTCGCCATCTTCCCCTACTATCCCTGCCCGATCCAGTGCAAACACAACAGGCAGATCCATCAAACACACATCATGGATCACCTGATCGTATCCTCGCTGTAAAAAAGTCGAATAAATTGTACAAAACGGTTTAAAACCCTCTTTGGCCATAGCCGCCATTGATGTTACCGCATGCTGTTCGGCGATTGCAACATCCCAAAAACGATCAGGATACTTTTCCATAACGGCACTCAAACCCGTACCGCTTGGCATTGCTGCAGTAACACCCACGATTGTTGGATTAATGTCTGCTTGATGCATTAACGCTTCCGCATAAATTTGCGTTGCATTTTTGGTACTGCTTTTGGCATTGGCCGTACCGCTTTTCAAATCAAAAGGAGAAACGCCGTGCCATTTTTCGTGTTTTCCCTCAGCTATTTCATAGCCCTTGCCTTTGATGGTTTGAACATGCACTAAAACAGGTTTTCCCATCCCTTT
>JAMCPS010000168.1 GCA_023379705.1 Campylobacterota bacterium | reverse complement strand
GTGGCAATGGCCAGTCCGATAAGCATAAGTGCTCGAATTTTTTGAAATGATGGTGGTTTTACAACTTCTATCCATGGAAATTGCAATTCGTTTAGGTAATGATGTTGATATGCCGCGAAACCTTGCTAAAAGTGTTACTGTAGAGTAACCTTTTTGCAAACATTGTTGCTTTTTAAAACAACTTTAACCACTGTTTAGCTAATCTTATTTCTTAATTTTATTAATACATATTCTCATAAGGAAATCATCACGTATGAAAACCAATCACAAAATTCTTTTTATTGTTGCACTTATGCTTATCGGACTGGCCATTGCCACTATTACAAACGTTGCCCTAAACTTTCGTGAATACGGCTATAGCGATGCTATTGAAAAATCTCAAATGACTGCTGAAATCGTACGAGACGGATTGACTGCGCACATGGTTAATGGAGTGATGGACAAACGACAATTTTTTCTTTCCAACATTTCCAATCTCAAAGACGTGCAATCCCTGTGGATTGTCAGATCGGATAATGTCATTAGCCAACACGGTGTGGGAATACCAAATGAACGACCTCGAGATGCTATTGACCGAAAAGTTCTCAAGGAAGGGGTATCTGCCCAAAAAATAACCGAAGATTCCAAAAATGCCGTTTTACGTGTCACTATTCCTTATATAGCCTCTGCAAATGATAATCCCAATTGTTTAAGTTGTCACAACGCACAAGAGGGAGAAGTCTTAGGTGCAATAAGCATGGAATTTAATATCAATGATGTTCGTCAGACAGGGGCTATGACCATTGCTAAGATTTTTGGTATCAATCTTCTCTTTTTGATTGTTGCGCTATGGGTCACTAATCATTACTTCAAACCTTATATCCATTTACTCGAAAATTTACAGCAAGGGATCAAGCGTGCACGTAGCGGGGATTTTTCTTACCGTTTTCAAACAACACTCAAAGATGCCGGAAGTGAAGTAGCCGAACAAATGAATACCCTCTTTGAAAAAATGGAAGAGACCTTTTCAGGCATTCGAGACAATCTGAGTACGTTTATGTCTCGTTCAAATATTTCTTGTGCTGATCCTCTTAATTCAACGGGAATCATTATTAAAGAGCTCTCTGATGTCTATAAATTTAAAAAGACCATTGAGCTTGACAGCAGTAAAGAAGCTATCTATGACCGATTTATCTATGTGCTTCAAGAAAGATTTCAGTTCACCCATTTTGCACTGTATGAAGTAGAAAAGAAAAGTAAAGAACGTAAGCTCATCTATATTACGGATCATACAAGCTTCTGTCTTCCTATTGTTGATCAGGATGCTATGGAGTGTCGTGCCTATCGTACCAATAGTGATATTTACTCAACCGATTTCCCTAATATATGCCAAAATTGTTCTGTTGACCACAAAGAGTATACCTGTATTCCTCTCAATATTAATGATGACTTGGCCCTCATCCTCTCCTATTCCGCAAAAAATACAGCAACTATAGAATCCCTCAATCTCGTCTTACCAAGTATCAAAAACTATTTTGAAGCGGCAAAAGCGGTTATTGAGAGCAGAACCCTTATGGATAAACTTCGTGATTCTTCACTGCGCGATGGAGCGACACATCTCTATAATCGCCGATTTTTAGAAGAGTTTATTGATAAAACAACCGAACAAGCACTGCGTTCACACCTTACCTACTCCATCCTTATGATTGACATTGACTATTTTAAAATGGTAAATGATACCTATGGCCATGATTCAGGAGATATCGTTATAAAAACGCTGGCCGAGATTTTACAACAAAATGTGAGAAAGGCGGATCTCCCCATCCGTTATGGCGGTGAAGAGTTTTTGGTCTTATTGCACAACACAACGCCAGAGGGGGCTTTACAAGTTGCCCAAAAAATTCGTACAGCTTTTGCTGCTAAAAAATATCAGTTTGGCAGCGATAGCGTTGAAAAAACGTTGAGTATCGGAATTTCGCATTTTCCTAGTGATGCGGATTCAATCTGGAAAGTCATCAAATTCGCTGACCTTGCTCTTTATGAAGCAAAGCACACAGGACGTAATCGTGTCATCGAATTCGAACCAAGACTCTTCTCCGGCGGAGATTCCTTCTAATAGCCCTTATTCCCCTTCTATGCGCTTCGTACAGCGCACGATCATTCCCTCTCTTGATGTAATCGTTCGCCCTGAGCCTGTCGAAGGGTGTTTCGTTTGAAGTATATTAATTGGATTCTAGCAATCTTGTATGAAACTTAATGCTTCGGTTCCCGCCTTCACGCTTTGCTTCATTCATCGCCAAACGTGCATAGGCCAAACACTGTGCAATGTCTTTGTGGTGTTGCGGAAAGATAGCCGTACCAATTCGCATTGTCTTGATAAAGCCGCTTGAGTGCGCTTTGAGTTTTTTATTGGCAAAAAGAGAGCGTATTTTTTCCCCAACGTTATTGACATGTAAAGGATCGCAGTCATACAGCAAAACAGCAAATTCATCTCCTGATAAACGTGCTATCACATCACTTTCACGCAACGAATCCAACAGGGTTCGTCCGATAATACGAATCGTTTCATCTCCTACTTTTTCTCCGTAGACATCATTAATCGTCGTAAAATCATCCACATTCATGATCATAACACCGTATGGAATGGCCGTACGCTTTGATTCCTTTACAATCATAAACATACGTTCCAACAAAAAGTTTTTAGTATACAATCCACTAAGAGGATCAATGCGCTGTAATTTTTGTATATCCTCACGCATTTGATGGTGTGCGATTTCTCCTCCGATTGAATGAAGTGTTTCATCCACAATGTGAGTAG
>JAMCPS010000167.1 GCA_023379705.1 Campylobacterota bacterium | reverse complement strand
GTATTCATGGCTCCATCGCTGATCTTCGGGGAGTTCATACCATAGATTATAAAGGGAGTCGTCGTTGGATTGCAATGAAGCATAGGTGATCGGATTTTGATCATCGTCGATGGTTTTAAGGATGTGATTAATCCCTGTAATGCCCTCGGTGTCATTGTGCTTTCTGCTCTTTAAAAATGTTCGATACTCTTCATGGTGGGAGTTAAAATCTCCCATGAGGACATAGGGTTCATCCTCATTTAACTCTTCCAACCGTTTTTTGAGTACTTTGGCGCTTTGGATGCGCATACTCTCAGGGCCGCTTTTGGATTTCCAGTGGTTGACGAAGACCCGTAAATTTTTCCCGTTGATGTTGAGCTTGACCTCTAAGATATCCCGATACGACCTATGAGCACCAACAGAGCGACTCAGAGCACTGACGATAGGGTAGCGACTCAGAAGCGCCACGGCAACAGCTGTATTTTTAGCACGTGCAAAGGCGTAATGGGGATAATAAAGTCCCTCTCGATTGAGTTGTGCTCTGAGTTCTTTAAGTGCGGTTTCGGATTCGATTTCTTGAAGTCCGATGATATCTGCAGCAATGTCTTTGATCACATGGGCGGTATTGCGCAGCTTGATCCGATGCATTTCCTCATTCCATCCCCATGACGTATTGGGTATGTATTGTTCATACTCTGTTCCGTCATCCTTCATGTCAAATAGATTTTCAACGTTATACGAGGCGATTTTCACTTCGGTACCTCCCCAGAGTGTGAGTGTGAAAAAAAGCAGTATCCAAAAGAACTTCATCCATTGATACCGTTAAGACGCAGTAGATGTTTCGTTTCACACTCACGCCCCATCATCTCAACAAAAAGTTCCTGCATACTTTGGCTTCCGCCTTTTGCCAAGATAATCTCTTTGTAGCTTTGGGCGAGTTGAGAGCCAAAAATCCCTTCATCGACAATCGCATAATAGGCATCGGCACTGAGCACTTCAGCCCATTTATAGCTGTAATATCCGGCGCTGTATCCACCGCTAAAGATATGAGAAAATCCGTTTTGAAATTTATTGTACGCAGGAGGCTTGATCAGTGCCGTCTTCTCTCTAATAGAGTCCAAGAGGTTTTGTATCTCATCACCTTGATAGAGTTTTGAGTGAAGGGTGAGATCAAAGAGGGAGAATTCAAGCTGGCGCAGCATAAAAAGGGCACTTTGGAAGTTTTTTGCACGGATGAGTTTAGCGATCATTTCATCACTCAGAACTTCATTGGTTTCATGATGCTTTGCAAACAGTTTTAGTACTTTGGGCTCGTAGGCGAAGTTCTCCAAGAATTGGGATGGAAACTCTACCGCATCCCACTCGACCCCATTGACGCCGCTGACCCCATGCTCGCGCACACGGCTGAGGATGTGATGCAGAGTATGCCCCATCTCGTGAAAGAGGGTTACGACATCGTCATGACGGAGCAATGAAGGTGACGTTTTGGAAGAGGGAGGAAAATTACAGACCACAAAGGCGCTGGAGAGGTGGGTACATCCAAGCGTGTCTTCACAATGAGTTTGAAAATTGTGCATCCATGCACCGCCGCGTTTGCCTTTGCGCGCTTCAAGATCAAAATAGATGCGAGCACGTAATGCATCATTGTCATAAACATCATAGGCACTGGCTTTGTTATCCCAGAGTTGTGCATCCACTTTTTCAAAGCGAATACCAAACATCTGATTTAAAAATTCAAACATTCCCTTGATGACACTGTTTTGTTCAAAATAGGGGCGGTACTCTTCTTCGTCAATGTCGTATTGTGCTTTTTTTAGGATTTCCCCATAGTAGGCTGAATCGTAACTTTGAAGCTCAATGCCTTGTGCTATTTCATGCAGTTGTTCAATCTCCTGTTTTGCCTGGGCCTGAGACGTTTGGGCAAGTTCGTTGAGAAAGGTCAGTACGCTTTGAGCCGAAGGTGCCATTTTGGAGGCAAGGGAATATTCGGTATAGCTTTCATAGCCTAAAATCTTTGCCATTTCTTGCCGAAGCTGCATCAATTCATCGATGATAGCGGCGTTTTGCGGGGCACGGGTGGTATAGGCTCTGTAAAGTTCTTCACGAATTTCGCGGTTTGGGCCATAAGTCATGTAGGCAATGTAAGAGGGCATTTGCAAGGTAAATTTGTATTTGGTAATCCCGTCTTCTTCAAAACGGGCATCGTCTATATCAGCTTGCGGAATTCCTGCAATATCCGCTTCATCGGTAATGATTTTTTCGTAGGCATTGGTTGCATCCAATACATTTTGAGAGAAATCATTGGTGAGGGTGCTTTTGCGTAAATTAATCTCTGAGAGTCTTTTTTTGCTTGCTTTATCCAAATGAGCACCTGAGAGTTCAAAGCTTAGGATATTGAGGTCAAGAATCCGGCGCTGTTCGATGTTAAGGGTATCATATTCGTTAGCTTTGATCTGCTTGAAAGCATCATAAATAGCGAGATTTTGTCCGACAAAATTGGAGTAGTCTGTTAGTATCGGTAATGCATCTGCGTAGATTTTCTGGGTTTCTTCGGTATTTTTGACCGCATTGATATGAGACAGCGGGGTAAACAAAAGCTCCATCTCTTCTTCCATAAAATCAAACGGGCGGACAAAATTGGCATACGTTTTATCAGCAATTGAGAGTAATGTATCGATGCTCTTATGATTGTTTTCGATTAGTGCATTAAGATCGGTGATAAAAGTCTCTAAATTGAGGGTGAAATCGGCAAATTGGTTCATACATTCTCCTGTAAAAATGTTATTGTAGTGCAGTGTTTCAAAATTTATTCTATAATAAGGCAATTTGTTTAGAAAAGGAAAGATGTGCGTAATGTTTTGAATGCAAAAATGAAATTATTGGTTCGGTATATTTTCGTAGGGGCCCTTTCATTATTTCCTCTTGTGCTCGTTTTGATCGTTGTCAATTTTTTAAAAGATCTAGGAGTCAGTGCGTATTTGTCACTGCATGATTATACCAATTCATTTGGTATTACAATCGCTTTGATGGCAGCTGTAATTGTGATTTTCGCTATCTTGGGATATTCGATTGAACGGTATGGAAAATCGATGTTTGTTTCCATTATTGACAGCACTTTTGCACGTATCCCTGCTATCCGATCGGTTTATTCGGTTTCCAAAAAACTTGCCGCGATGCTCTCAGGTGGCGAAGACGGAGGGAAAAAAGAGGTAGTCTTGGTCGAATATCCCAAAGACAACATATGGGTCCCTGCCTATTTACTCAACCGTCATGAGCATGTCTGTGTTCTTTTTATTCCAACCTCTCCGAATCCGACAAGCGGATATACCGTCATAGTGGACAAAAAGCTGACGGTCAAAACGACGATGACCCTGCAGGAAGCTTCTTCGTTTATTATCAGTATGGGGGCCGATTTTCCGCGTAAAGAGGAAATCGCACGTTTGATCCCCGTTGTGGATTAGTCAAACTCATCGTATTTAGGCTCAAGGGCGCCAAAGCTATTCATGAGTTTCTGTGAGTAGAGTGGAGCTTCTTTGAAGAGTTTTCCGAGTGCTTTTAGACCCAGTTCATAAGTCAATGAAGAATCGACGATGACATGCGAGAGGTAAATCGTATTTTCATTAATCGAAAATTGCAATCGATCAAACTTCGCATTCTCGCTGAGTAAAAAATCATACAAAATTTGAATATTATCTTGAGGGATTCGGCAGAGGGCGCAGTCAGCGATGATCACTCCATTGTCATAATAGTTAATATCGATTTTGACGGTATCCACAACGG
>JAMCPS010000166.1 GCA_023379705.1 Campylobacterota bacterium | reverse complement strand
GGGCGCTGCAACAGTGCGTCATAAAAATCCTCGATGGAGGAGATAAAATCGAAATTTATTCCAAAATTCCTTCACCGGTTTATGAGGGATATTTTACGCTTTCATTGCAGGAAACGATTATCACCAACCTCTCCCATTACGCACTCGATTCACTTGAATTTTTACTGCGAGAAAATCACGAAACCTGCAATCAAATTTTCAAAGAGCATCTCCATATTCACGACCTTATTTTTCAAACTTTTGCAAAGGTGTACCCATCATGATACTTGCAATCAACGGCGGCGCTAAACTTCGGACTACCCCTTTCCCTGCCTATAATACCATTGGATCAGAAGAAGAAGAAGCCGTATTGCGTGTGTTACGCAGCGGTAAACTCTCCACCTATCTGGGAACATGGCACGACGATTTTTACGGTGGACCTGAAGTACGGGCTTTGGAAAAAGAGTGGTGCGACTATTTCGGTGTCAAACACGCCATCAGCGTCAACTCAGCCACAAGCGGTTTGTACGCTGCAGTAGGTGCCTGCGGCATCAGTCCGGGGGATGAAGTGATCGTGAGTGCCTATACCATGAGCGCTTCCGCAACCGCAGCACTGCTCTATGGAGCCATACCGATTTTCGCCGATATTGAAGAAGAGTATTACTGCCTCGATGTCAAAAGTATCGAAGCCAAGATCACCGCCAAAACCAAAGCCATCATTGTCGTAGACATCTTCGGACAGCCTTATGATGCTCCTGCTATCAATGCACTCGCCAAAAAATACAATCTTTATGTTATTGAAGATGCCGCACAAGCACCGGGGGCAATGCTGGGAAATACATTCGCTGGAACACTGGGGGATATTGGAATTTATTCCCTTAACTATCACAAACATATTCACAGCGGTGAAGGGGGAATTATCGTCACTAATGACGATGCGCTCGCTCACAAACTGCGTCTCATCCGTAACCACGCTGAAGCGGTTTTGTCTGCCAAAGGAATAGCGAATAAAAGCGAGTTAATCAACATGGTGGGATTCAACTATCGTATGACGGAGATTGAAGCGGCTATTGCCCGCTGCCAGCTCAAAAAGCTTCCCGATTTACTAACACAACGGTTAGCCAATACAGAGTATTTAAATCAAAAACTAGCCAAAATTCCGTGCATTCTTGCGACCAAAATACGCCCAAATGCCAAACACGCGTTTTACGTCCATCCGTTACAGTTTCATGCTAAAATCGCCGGCATGCACCGTAACCGCTTTATTGATGCGGTAAAAGCTGAACTGCCACCAACCCTCTTACGAGAGGAATCTACCGTGTTATTGAGTTACGGCTATGTCAAGCCACTGTATCTGCAACCGCTGTATCAAGAGCGCATCGCGTTTGGACGCGATGGTTATCCGTTCACCCTAAGCGATGTTACCTATCCCAAAGGACTTTGCCCAGTAACAGAGGATATGCATTATAATCGTCTGATAACCCATGAGTTTATGCGTCCGGGGATGACGCAAAACGATATGGACGATGTCGTGCGTGCCTTTGTTAAAGTGTGGGAAAATCGTGAGGAGCTGTTATGAAGATTGAGGGCGATCGAATTTATTTACGCCCTATTGAGATGAACGATGCCGATGGCACTTACCCCTCTTGGCTCAACGATCCCGAGGTATGCCGCTATAACTCACATGGAGAACATCTTTATACCGCTGAAATGGCTCGAGAATACATTGCCCGTACCATGAGCAATTGTGCTCTCGAAGTTTTTGCCATATGTGTAAAAAAAAATGATCAGCACATCGGAAATATCTCTTTGCAGCAAATCTCACTCAAAAATCGCAATGCAGAGTTTGCCATTTTGATTGGAGACCCTTCCGCTTACGGAAAAGGGATCGGGTATGAAGCCGGGAAATTATTGTTACAGTACGCCTTCACTCATCTAAAGCTCCATCGAGTTCATTGCGGAACACATGCGGACAACATTGGAATGCAAAAACTTGCTCTTAAACTCGGATTTGTACAGGAAGGGAAACGGCGTGATGCCATTTTCAAAAATGGACAATTTGCCGATATAGTAGAATATGGAATTTTGGAGCAGGACTTATAAAAGGATTTACTATGACCAAACAAATGGAATTCACACAAACACCTCCTACCACTTTTGGTGAACCGCTTTATAAAGATTATTTGCTTTATTGTACCCGTTGCTGTATGCCAAGCTCAAACGAAGGAATGCAGTTCGATGAACTGGGGATCTGCTTAGCCTGCCGTGCTCAAGAGCAAAAAATGCGTATCAACTGGAAAAAAAGCGAAGCGGTTTTGCGTGAAACGCTGGAAAACTACAAGCAAAAAGCGGGAGATAACTATGACTGTATCATCCCGATAAGCGGGGGAAAAGACAGCGTATTTCAGCTTCATGTTCTTAAAAAAGTATACGGAATGAAACCTCTTGCGGTCACGTTTAATCACAACTGGTACTCTGAAATCGGAAAATACAATCTCGAAAATGCCCTTGAAAAGCTAGAAATCGATCATATTATGTTCACCCCCAACAAAGCACTCGTTAAAAAACTTTTTGTCAAATCGTTTTATAAAATCGGGGATTCCTGCTGGCATTGTCATGCCGGAGTCGGAGCATTTCCTCTACAAATCGCCGTAAAATTCAATATTCCCCTCCTCATCTGGGGAGAATCGGTTTGTGAAAGCAGCGGCCGTGCCGACTTCAAAGATAATGTCCAAAAATTTGACCGTGACTATTTCACCAAAGTCTCCGCCAAATTGTATCCTGAACAAATGATTGACGAAGAAATTACCCGCCAAGACCTCAAACCGTTTGAACTTCCAAGCTATGAAGATGTTGATCGTGTCGGATTAGTAGGGTTGCATTTGGGAGATTATCTCTTTTGGGATGATGAGCGCCAAATGGAATTCATCAAAAAAGAATATGACTGGAAAGAAGAACACCGTCCAGGACATTACAAAGGATTTAAGGGAAATGAGTGCAAATTTGAGACACTCCATGACCATATGAAATTTGTTAAACGCGGTTTCGGACGAGGAACGGATCAAGCAAGCGCCGACGTACGTGCAGGTCTCCTTACACGTGAAGAGGGATTTGAAGTGGCCAAAAAGTACGATCAGCAACGTCCTGCCTATCTTGACGAATTCCTCGATATGGCCAATATTACCGAAGAAGAGTACACTAATGTTCTCAAAGCAATGCGCCAAGGCAAATTCAAAGAGAGCCTATGAATCTAACCCATCTCACTGCAACACAACTACTGGAGCACTTGCAATCAAAAGCGATTACACCCGAAGAGATTGTACAATCCTGCCTCCGGCGAATACGAGAAATTGACCCTACCGTACATGCATGGGAATGTATCGATGAAGAGGTGATACAAGCTCAGCTGACCAAAATTGGCACCTACACACAAACCGACTATCCTCTTTACGCTATTCCTATCGGTGTCAAAGATATCTACAATACCTATGATATGCCAACGCAAATGGGTTCCCCCATCTGGAAAGACTTTACTCCCGGCAACGATGCGCGCATGG
>JAMCPS010000165.1 GCA_023379705.1 Campylobacterota bacterium | reverse complement strand
GCCAAGATGATGAATGAGGGGACGCTTAAGCGCGGAGCCGTCGGTTTTGCGGATGCATTGGATGCACGAGCCATTCAGCTCAGTACCAATGCCGGTAATGAATCGTTTGTTATCGAGTTGGGTACGCTCAAAGAAGAATTTGATACGGGACTTTCTTTGAGGGCAGAATTGCTCAAAGAACCAAATCTTACAGAAGAAACATTGGGAAAAGTCAAAACAAGAGCATTGAGTGATATAGCGCGTAAAGAAGCTGATTTTGATACGGTAGCCTCCGATGAGCTCAAAGCTATTTTGTTTGAGGGCACACCGATGGCTATTCCCAACATCGGTACAAAAGAGTCAGTAAGTGCGTTAAAGCTTGAGCAAGTAAAAAGCTTTTTATCAGAGCATCGTGTTTTGTCCAATGCAATTATTGTCATTGGCGGCGATATTGATGCGCAAACGGCTAAAACAAAAGTGATCCACTTGCTTCGTGATTTCAGCGTAGGAACCAAGACAAAAGAGCGTTATTATGAGCCGCGCAAAACACCTAAAGAATCGATTCTGAAGCGTCCTAGCACTGAGCAGACCTATTTATATTTTGGTTCTCCTTTTGCGATGCGCGAAGGTGATCCTGAATTTTACAAATCACGTGTAGCCATGTTTATTTTAGGCTCGAGCGGATTTGGTAGTCGTATGATGGAAGAGATCCGTGTCAAGCGCGGTTTGGCGTATTCAGCCTATTCACGTTTGGGTGTGGCTAAAACCCATACTTATTTTAGCGGCTATCTCCAGACTAAGCTGGAATCTCAAGACGAAGCCAAAAAAACCATTGCGGAAGTCATTGACGTCTTTGTAAAAGATGGTGTCACCCAAGCAGAACTCGATCAAGCCAAAAAGTTTATGCTGGGTTCAGAACCGATGCGTGTTGAAACATTGTCACAACGCCTTGGACGTACTTTTAGTGAATATTATCAGGGGAAACCATTGGGGCATTCACTCACAGAGCTAAAACAAATCAGCGAGTTGTCATTGGATGATCTCAATGATTTTATCAAACGCCATGGTGAAATCCGCGATCTCAGCTACGCCATTGTTACCAAATAACGAGGATACCGCCAAAAAATTTCACACATTAGGGGTGAGCAGTATTACGGCTCTCTCTATACTCGCCCCTTCATCTTTCGAAGACCGCCGTCTCAGCGATGAACTAACCCATAACGCTTCGTGTGTTATGGATGCAACAGTCGAGCATATCGTTCGAACCCCTAAAACTCTCAAGATCACTTTTTTTGCACACAACTTGGATACAACTCTCGAAGGGGTAATATTCTCTCCCAAGCCCTACATGATCCATCAGTTCCCAAAAGGGACACGCGCTTTTTTTAGTGGTAAGGCAGTCTTGGAGCAAGGCAGATGGCAGATCATACAGCCTGTTAAGATCACAGCGGTAGGGTCGATAGTCCCTGTCTATAAAACCCCTTTACGCACTGACGTGATGCGTCGTTTAGTGGAAAAGACACTTACGGTCGAGTCGTTATGCAGTGAGGGAATTCCCCATGCTATTGCGCAAACGTTGTATGAGATCCATTTTCCAAAGCAGCCAAAACCGCTGAATGAAAAACAGCTTCATGCCCTGAAATTCGCAGAGCTGTATGATTATATGCGCCAGCTTCGCCATAAACGCCGCTTCCATCCCACACACTATCGAGCATGCGGTGATACAGCCCAATGGATGAAAAGCCTCCCGTTTGAGCTGACACACGATCAGCAAAATGCGATTGCGGATATTTCCAATGATCTTCGCTCACCTAATGCCGCGCGTCGTATGATTGTAGGGGATGTCGGGTCAGGCAAAACGATGGTGATTTTCGCCTCAGTCGTTTTGATGCATCCCCACCGTTCACTATTGATGGCACCGACGACGATCTTGGCCAATCAGTTGTACGAAGAAGCGCAGAAGTATTTACTGCATCTTAAAACGGTACTGGTCACGAGTGCGACTAAAAAAGGTTCTCTGGACGAATACGATTTTATCATCGGCACCCATGCCCTCTTACATCGCCCCATACCCGAATGCGCTTTGGTGATGGTGGATGAACAGCATCGTTTTGGAACTGCACAGCGTCATGCCCTCACAAAACTCACTGACAGTGATACTGCGCCTCATTTTTTACAGTTTTCGGCAACACCCATACCGCGTACCCTCGCCATGATAGAATCGGCACATATCGATGTGAGTCTGATTGTCCAAACACCGTTTGTCAAAAACATTGATACCAAAGTCATCCACAAAAACGATTTTCCAGCCTTGTTAGAGCATATACGCGCAGAGATAGCACAAGATCATCAAGTCTTGATCGTGTATCCGCTGGTTGAACAAAGTGAAAGTATCAACTACCAAAGTATCGAAGAGGCGCGCAGTTATTGGGAAAGTAAATTTGAGAACGTCTACGTCACACATGGAAAAGACAAAGAAAAAGAACAAGTACTGATTGATTTTCGTGAATCAGGTTCGATACTATTGGCAACCACGGTTGTGGAGGTCGGTATTTCGCTGCCGCGTCTTTCCACCGTCGTGATCGTGGGTGCAGAACGCCTGGGGTTATCGACACTGCATCAATTACGCGGACGTGTCAGCCGTACGGGCTTGCAGGGATATTGTTATTTGTATACCAACACAACAGGAAAAAATGAGCGGTTGGAATCGTTTGGCAGTTGTATGAGCGGGTTTGAAATTGCGGCTTTGGATTTAAAATTTCGTAAAAGCGGGGATCTGCTCGAGGGGAGATTGCAAAGCGGGAACAAGTTTCGGTGGGTAGATATGGGAGAAGATGAGGAAATAGTGAAAGAAGTAAAAATGTGGTTGGAAAAAAATATTTAGGCATCCACAACAGACAATGAGCGAGGTCGCCCGCATACGTGCGAAGGCGTACCGACAGCGATTTGTTGTGGAGGCGATTTTCTTTTGATTCTTTTCTTTACTAAAAAGAAAAGAAAGAGAAGTTTTTAATAAAGTCCGAATTTTCCGTCATTGCGTTTGTACATGACACGCATTTTCCCCTCAATGTCCATAAATACTTCAAAAACTTTGGTGCTTTCTTTGAGCTTTTCGATGATCTCTCCGACTTCTTGAGGTTTATAGAGGATCAGCTCTGTTGGGACGATTTCATCTTCCATCCCCTCACCCACAGCATGCAAATCGATAGGCGCAGCTGCAGCGGCTTTGGCTTCATTAATACCGATATGGCGATGGTCGCTCTCTCTTTCATGTAGACGGCGAAGCGCTTTTTGCGCACGATCGACGGCAACATCAATTG
>JAMCPS010000164.1 GCA_023379705.1 Campylobacterota bacterium | reverse complement strand
CTTATTCTTATCAATCTCTCATCCTGAAAATCTTGACAAAGTAGTGAAAAAATTTGAAACTACCCGAATTCAACTCTTAGCTCAAAACATTGAAACGAAAGAAGATTATCAAAAGTGCCAAGAGCAAGGCTTTCATTTATTTCAAGGGTACTATCTTGACCGACCAGAAGTTATTGAGATCGTTGGACCAAAAGAGGCTGCCCAATTTGTCATCCTTCAACTCATCAAAATTATCAAAGAAGACAATACTGCCAATGAGAAACTTGAACATTTTTTAAAAAAACAGGCTGATTTGTCTTACAAACTGATCCAGTTTTTCAATAATTCGGAAAAACTCAATGTCAAGGTTGAATCTTTGACCCAAGTTATCAATCTTATGGGTCGACAAAAACTGCTGCGATGGCTTATGCTTTATCTGTATTCGGAACTTTCACGAAACCCCGCATCTAAAACATTGCTTGATCTTGCGATTAAAAGAGCCGAAAGTATGGAAGCCGATGCATCCCCTAAAAATAAAGACAAAGCTTATTTGGCAGGTATGTTTTCTCTGTTGGGTTCCATCTTTGAGACCAACATAAAAGAGCTCATGACCCATATCAATATGGACAGCGATATTAACGCTTTGGTCTTAGAAAGAAAAGGGATCTTCGCAGGAAGTTTGATGCGCGCAGAACAAGCGGAAAAAGAGTACCTTAGGCAAATCATGATCGCCAATTTTGACAAACTATATACAACCGATCTGGTCAATACACTTGAATGCGGCGGAATCGAGATTGAGATAATTTTGATGAGTTGAAGTAAAGAGAAGAAACTGCCTCAAGAGAGGAAGTTTTTTAGAAGAATTAGATATTGTCGCGAATGTTAAGTTCTGCAATCAATTTGTTGTAGCTTGCACGGTTTGTACGCTTCAAATAACGCATCAAACGACGGCGCTGTCCAACCAATTTCAAAAGACCAAGACGTGAAGAGTGATCTTTTTTGAAAACTTTAAGGTGTTCAGTAAGATCACCGATACGCTTTGAAAGCAATGCAATTTGCACTTCACTAGAACCGGTATCACCCTCTGTTCGTTGGAATTCTTTGATAATTTCCATTTTTTTAGCCGTATCTAAAGCCATAATAGCCTCCTGATGGGTAGTTAATTTACTTGAAAAATAATTTTCTCAAAGCAGATCGGGATTATAGCCAAAAAACTCTATATTTACCATAAAAGCCTCACAAAGTAACCTCTAATAGTTTTTGGCTATAATAGCTTTTATAAAATAACCATAAAGGGAGCAAGCGATGTTAATGACAAAAGCCAGTGAATATGCTCTCTTGTCTCTGATCGCTTTAGCGAAAGCGCAAAAGCCGCTGGATGCTGACACCTTATCGCGTGAACTCGATATCTCCAAAAGTTTTTTGGCAAAAATTCTTCAATCATTGGCTCGAAAAGGCATTTTGAAGTCTTTTAAAGGGGTTAACGGTGGATTTGAACTGGCTCGAAAAACCAGCGAAATCACCTTGCTCAACGTCATGGAAGCCGCTGAGGGGAAAATGCCTGCCGTATTTAACTGCGCTCCCTCCAAGGAAAGTTGTCCTTCAGATCGGGGGAATACATGTGGACTATGGCCTTTTTTAAACCGATTACAGGGAAAAGTAGATGCTTTTTTAGGCATCCTCACCCTCGAAGCCATTTTAGAAGAGTAACGCTTGGCAAAAGCAAAAAAAAGAGCCGTTAACACCAGTACCATCCTTTCGGCAATCTTTGCATCCCGTGACCTTAGTATGGTCGTTTTTGTTATGGCAATCTTGGCAATCATTATTGTCCCTTTGCCAAGCGGAATGCTCGATTTATTGCTCGCCGTCGTTATTGCTATTTCAGTACTTATCTTGCTTATCTCTCTTTATATTCCGCGTCCTACGGACTTAACCACATTTCCAACCCTATTACTGATCGTCACTCTTTTTCGTCTTTCATTGAACATCGCTACAACGAGGATGATTCTCTCTCACGGGCACGAGGGGCCTGATGCCGTCAGCGACATCGTTACAAGTTTTGGAAATTTCGTTATTGGCGGTAATTACGTCATCGGGGTCATCGTTTTCAGTATCATCGTTTTGATCAACTTTATGGTCATTACCAAGGGTTCCAACCGCGTTGCTGAAGTTGCGGCACGATTCACCCTCGATGCAATGCCGGGTAAACAGATGGCCATTGACGCCGATCTCAATAGCGGGCTTATCGAAGAAGCTGAAGCCAAGCGCCGTCGTGCTGAGATTTTACAAGATGCCAATTTCTATGGAGCCATGGACGGATCGGGGAAGTTTATCAAAGGGGATGCGATTGCGGGGATCATCATCACCACGATCAACATCATAGGCGGTTTCTTAATCGGAATATTTCAATTTGATCTGGATGTATCCTCAAGCGCCCAAACCTATACCATTCTCACGATCGGGGATGGTCTTGTCTCCCAGATTCCGGCCTTGATCATTTCTACGGCAACCGGTATCATGATCACCCGCGCTTCCAATGATGAGGGCAATTTTGCCGAGGGAAGTATCAATCAGCTTATGGGTAATGCCAAGGTCATGATTATTGTCGGTGTGATCATGCTGATGTTTGCCGCTGTTCCAGGGCTTCCGACCATCTCGATGGGATTTGTCGGTTTGGTTTTCCTGGGGCTTGGCTATGCTCTGTATAAATTTGAGAAAGGGGATTTTGTTCTCACAAAAGCTCCTTCCATCGGTACATCGACGGCGGCTGATGCTTCAAAGGATGATACTACGGGTGCTGGAACTTCCACTCCTTCCACTACACGTAAACGATCCAACGAAGAAATTGCAAAAGATGAAGAAGCAGCGTTGGAAGATATTCTAAAAATAGAAATGTTAGAGCTCACCCTTGGTTATCAGCTCATACGCCTTGCTGATGGAACACAGGGGGGAGATTTATTGGAGCGTATTCGCTCAATGCGCCGTAAGATCGCCTCCGATTTTGGCTTTTTAATGCCGCAGGTACGCATCCGTGACAATCTGCATCTCAAACCAACCCAATACTCAATTTTACTCAAAGGGGTTTCTATCGGGGATGGCATGATCCAACCTGATCGTTATCTCGCCATGGACAGCGGAATGGCCATCGGAGAGCTTGAAGGTGGAGAGCCGACAAAAGAACCGGCATTTGGGCTTGATGCCTTTTGGATTGCTCCGGAGCAAAAAGAGGATGCGATTATCAATGGCTACACGGTCGTTGACCCTGCAACCGTCATTTCAACCCACATGAGCGAGTTGATCAAGAAACACGCCGAAGAACTGCTCACCCGCCAAGAAACCCAAATACTCATCGATAAAATCAAAAATGATTATCCAGTCGTTATTGACGATTTGCTCAAAGTGGCCAACATCGGTTTGATCCAGCGTGTATTCAAAGCACTTCTGCATGAGCGTGTTCCACTCAAAGACATGATCACCATTCTCGAAACCATCGCCGATGTAGCCGAATACACCAAAAGTGTGGATGTCATCACCGAACACGTACGGGCCAAACTTTCACGTATTATCACCCAAGCCTATACGGGAGCGGACGGGGTTATCAAGCTGTTGACTTTTGATGCCATGAGTGAACAGCGGTTGCTTGAAAAATCCCAGGAATACGACGGTGTCAAACAGCTGATGCTCAATGTTGGAGAGATCAATTCCCTCATACAGGCAACCAGCACCAAAGCCAGTGAACTTCTGCAAAAAGGGGTATCACCCATTGTCATTATCGTTGATCCAAAACTGCGCCGACCGTTGGCAGAGATATACGAACGTTTCAATCTGGAAATTATCACCCTCTCTCATGCCGAAATCGACTCTACCGCCAAGTTTGAAGTACTAGGCTCCATTACAATAGACAAATAGGATATACACATGAATAAAACCATCTACCACCTTTCCCACATCGATTTAGACGGCTACAGCTGTCAGCTCGTCATGGCACAGACCTCTCATACGATGATCAGCTATAACGCCAATTACGGCGCAGAAGTGATGGAACGGCTTACAGAGATCGTGGAACTTATCAAAAAAGCCAAACAAGAAGCCACTATTTTGATCACCGATCTCAATCTCTATCCCGAAGAGGCAAAATGGCTCAATAATGAAGTCAACCGCCTCAATGACACAGGCTGGAAGATTACGATCACCCTGCTTGATCATCACGGAAGCGGAAAAGAGACTGCATCCCAATATCCATGGTATTTTTTAGATACCGAACGTTGTGCGACTAAAATCGTTTATGAGTATGCACTGGAACACTATGGCCTTCAAGGCGGCGGATGGCTCGAAGCTTTTGTCAAAGTGGTCAATGCCGTCGATTTATGGCACCAAAATGAAGAAGAAGATTTTGAATACGGCAAAGTATGTATGCGCCTCATCAGCGATGCCAAAGAGCTTAACCGGGTTATGTTTGCATCTGAAGACCGTACCTACAAACTCGCGATGCTGGAGCAAGCAGCACTGATGCGTTCTACTCCCAATGCCAATATCGTATTGGATGAAATGCTGCACAAAATGAAAAAAGATTTCTTCAAAGACGGTGTGGACAACACCCTCGATAATCTTTCTACCAAATACATTGTTGCCCTTCTGGGTACGAAGCGTTCAGAGATGACAATCTATTACAAAGGATGGCGCGGCTTCTTAAGCTACGGCCTTGGCAATACCTCGATTATCGGAAACGGTTTTGTGACTGCGTTCCCTGACTTTGACTTCATCGTGGATGTCGGAACACGCGGTACCATGAGCCTGCGCGGACACAATCAGGTTGATGTTGCCGCTATGGCAGGCGAATGGGTCGGCGGAGGCGGACACCCCAATGCCGCGGGCGGACGGATTCAAGGATTCAAAGAGCAGTTTCGATATGACAAGGTCAAACGTCAGATCGAAGATATGCTTTCCAATAAAGAAGCAATGCCGGGTAAACTTCCACATAAAATAGAAGCATAATGATCCAAATCAACAATCTCACCAAAAGCTACGGCACCCGAGTTCTCTTCGAGAACTTATCCCTCAAACTCAATGCCGGAAATAAAGTCGGTTTCGTCGGACGCAACGGCACGGGAAAATCGACCCTTTTTAAAATCATTTTGGATGAAGAGCACTACGATAGCGGCGAGATCATCATCCCTAAAAACTATCGGTTAGGTACGTTGCGCCAACACTTGCACTTCACCCATAAAACCGTCCGTGACGAATGTGCTTCAGTCCTAACCGACGATGCCGTACACGATATCTACAAGGTCGAAAAGATCCTCTTTGGTCTGGGATTTACCCAAGAGGATTTGGACAAAGATCCGTTGAGTTTCTCAGGCGGGTATCAGATCCGCATGAATCTCGTCAAACTCCTCGTTACTGAACCTAATCTCCTGCTGTTGGACGAACCGACCAACTACCTCGACATTGTTTCTCTTCGATGGCTTGGAGCATTTATACGTGCCTTTGAGGGAGAAGTGATCCTCATCACCCACGATCGAGATTTCATGGACTCAGTAAGTACTCATACGATGGGTCTACGCCGTCGAAATGTGAGTATTGTCAAAGGCAACAGCCACAAATATTATGAGATGATGAAAAGCGAAGATGAGCTGTATGCTAAAACCAAAATCAATCACGACAAAAAACGCGAAGAACTCATCGACTTTGTAGCTCGTAACAAAGCACGTGCTTCCACAGCCGTCATGGCACAATCCAAACAAAAAGAGCTGGATAAAATGGGAACGATGGAGGATTTAGAAGGGGAACGCGATCTTAGCTTTAACTTCTCCTATCGCCCAACTCCCGCCAAAGTGATGATGCAGGTTAAAAATCTCTCCTTTGGCTACACCCCTGATGAACTCTTGTTTCAAAACCTCAATTTTTCTCTTGAAAGTAAAAAATGTCTTGCCATTATCGGAAAAAACGGTAAGGGAAAATCAACCCTGCTCAACTGTCTTGCAGGTGTTTTGTCGCCAAAGGGAGAGATCATCTCTCACCCCTCCAACGCCATTGCCCATTTCGGTCAAACCAACATCGAACGTCTCGATAAAAACCGCACCATTACCGAAGAGATCCAAAGTGCCGACAACACTTTACAAAACGTCCGTATACGTGGAATTTGCGGAACGATGATGTTTAGCGGTGACGATGCGGATAAAAAAATATCCATACTCTCAGGGGGAGAACGAAGCCGTGTTATGCTGGGCAAGATCATCGCTACTCCTGCCAATTTACTCTTTTTGGATGAACCGACTAACCACCTCGACATGCAATCCATCGATTCGCTATGCGATGCGGTGAAACGTTTTGAGGGTTCTACCGTCATCGTCACCCACTCCGAGATGCTGTTACGCTCTCTTGCCGATCAGCTTATCGTCTTTCGTGAAGGGGGTGCTGAGTTTTTTAACGGCACCTACGATGAGTTTTTAGAAAAAATCGGCTGGGAAGACGATATCAGCGATACGCCAAAACCGCAAAAAACAGCTTCTGCCTCCAATAAAAAAGAGAATAAACAACAACGTGCCGCACTCGTGCAGGAGCGTTCAAAACTCCTCAATCCTCTAAAAAAAGAGGTAGAGCATTGCGAAAATACGATCATGACGAGACGCCCTTCG
>JAMCPS010000163.1 GCA_023379705.1 Campylobacterota bacterium | reverse complement strand
AAATCAAAAAAAACATCCATAGGGATGAAAGCAAAGAACTCTGTATTCCCTGCGGCTGCGATCAATGAAAAACTTGGGCTTGACGGCAATGAGAGGATTTTCATTTACGTCAGCTCATCGATGCCGGAACAACTCGTCAAAACCTACCTTGAATACGCAGACAAATCCAAAGGGGTGATCAGAATTGCATTGCGAGGATTTGTCGGCGGTGCACAAAAAATCGGGCCTACTCAAGAGTGGGTTAGGAGAATGGTGACTAAAGAGGATGGCGAATCAACATATAAGACCGGGATAGAGATTAACCCTCAGCTTCAAAAAGAGTATAGCATAAGCCAAGTTCCTGCGGTCCTTTACATCAAAGACTATTCAATGATCAACGAAGCGCATACGGGGGAAGTCAAGAAGAGTGATGATTTCTGGATTGCTTATGGGGCAGTTGATCTTCTCTATGCCCTGGAAGAGATCCAAAAAGATTCTAAATCCAAAACCCTCCCTGTGCTTATAAAAAATCTTAGAGGCGATTTCTATCAATGACCGTACATTTGTTATCCGCCGCATTTGTATTGTCCCTTCATGCAGGCCCACGATTTCCTGTCTATAAGATTCAAGACGCCGTAACGCTTTCTGCCAACAATGCAGACCGCCCGATCGTCTTTGTTGTAGCCACAACCTCATGTGGCCACTGTGTTAATTATCTCAATGGGATCGCTGCACACGAAGGACTTACCCGGAGCTTCAATTCATCCGCAATCTTTAGTCTTAGTCTGATTGACAAAGGGGACATCTTGCCCAAAAAGCTTCCGTTTAGCGGAACAACGCCAACAACCTATGTCATCAAGAACGGGAGGTTAATGACCGCTCCGATCGAAGGGGAAACTTCCCCTGAGAATTTATACCGTCTGACGACTCAAATCAAATAAAGGACATAACAAATGGAAATCAAAGAACGCGTAAAACAAATGTACGGAGTGTATGATGATTCAATCAATCGTGCATTTTCGGCTGTAGGATTAGAAGAAACCAAAGGAGTTGTATCAAGCAATGAATATCCGGTATTCAAAAACCTATCGATCTCAAAGGTTAAAAAGGGATATTTTGATACAGAGCTTATTATTAACGTCATGGTCGATGGAAAACCGTTGACGCAAACATGGTCGGAACTTGTATCACTTAAAGGACTTTTGCGCTATCAGCTTAAACTTAACCATTCGCCGGATGAACAATACAGCATCAACGATACCTTGAAAATCCAATTCGGGAAAAAAGAAGTTATATTAAACAAGGACGGTATCGCACCTATTGCTCTTTCAACACCTGAAATCTTTATTCTAATCGAAGCGATCGATCAAGTCATTGCATCATAAGGAAAATGAGGGGTCAACCACCAAAGGCTTGACCTCGCTTCCGCGTCTTTGCATGCGGATATCATACCCCTCTCCCGCCGAACCTCTTCGTATTAACTCAATTAAAAAATCACCGCTCTCGATCGGAATACCGTTTTTAATCATTGGAATCTTTATGGCCGATGAGAATCCCGGAACTGCAAAGTATTCTTCCCAGGTTAGATCCTGCACTACGTAATCCATATCGCAGGCCAGAGGCTTGCCATACGAGAGCTTTACATCAGAAAATTCTAGGTTATTGGAAGTGTTTAATACCTCCTCTTCAGTGTGAAAACGGATTTTATCGCTCCCCTGCCCTCTTTTGCTCATCTTGACTGAACACACCTCGCCTCGGTAATATTCATGATAATTTCCTACCGCTTCGGGTGACGCCGAGAAATGACATAAATACTTCTCGATGATGTTGTTATAGACGATCTTGACATTTATGCGCTGGCATGCAGGGACAGAATTTCTGACGATCTCTCCGGCAAATTTCTCTAGCGTTTTGGATCTTTCCGCGTTAAACACTGAGGTTATGTTTTGCTGCTGAAGCAGTGTTCCGTCTTGGTACTTTCCAATCAATGTCTCGATCTTCTTTGCCCGCTCCACCTCATTCATGGATTGTTCTGGATCAACACTCAGCATAACAACCTGATGGTATTTTAATCCGCTTGCCACCGACTCTTCTGTAATTGATGCAGTGGTGATTGCGCTTGATGTTGCCAGGATGTATTTTTTTGTTCGACTCAATGCGGCGTCCCCGATCATCGATACCGCTTGAGAGGTCTCAATCTTTCGGCCAACATATTCAATGGCGAATTGTTTTGCGTACTCAAGCGTATGTTCACGGGCATCTGCCATCGATTCTCGTTCGGACATCTGATAATAGCTGTCCAACGTGAGGCTGGTCTTGCTTCCATCCTGAGACATGGCTACAATCCTGGTATCTACAGCAAACAAAGCAAGTGATGAGATCAACATCAGCGCCAGGGCTTTCATTACGCTGCCTCGCCCCACATATCATAGTGGCATTTATGTTTAATCCGTTTTGATGCAGCATTTCTGTTAACACTCTTATGAACATCTTTCCCGTGCATCACCGTTACAAGCAAAGGAACCATCTCCCCGGTTTTAGAACGACTCATCGTGAACAAAAAGGAGTGTCCGCGATAGAACTTCTTTACATATCCCCCCCGGACTCTCTCCTCTTCCCCTTGCTCATAGACATTCTGAGCATATTTGACAGCATTGGCCCGGCTTTTAATCCCGAAACGCTCTGAAATTCGCTCGCTTGCATGATGTGATATTGCGACTTGCATTTTATTTTCCTCCACAGGTGGCGGGATCACCCGCCGATTGCCTTAACTTCTTCGGTTGAAACCGGAGCGACGGCTGGGACCGCAGCTCTCTCTTCGCGATACGCTTTAGCTGATTTGTCCAACTCCTCAAATGCCTTTTGCGCCTGAGCTTGCTGCCAAACTGTTTTATTGTTTTTGACATTCGCAGCGATGGCATTTTTGATAAATGCTGGATCGACAACTACCTTGACAAACATTTCACCATCATCGGACACATGTACTTTCTGAACAACGACTCCCGATAATGTTTCGGACGCGATCGAGGTGCTGACTTGGCGGAATACATCCTCTAGTTCGGCATCATTTTGTCCGGTAGATTGATGATAAGCCTTCATTGTGGTATTAATCATCTTCTGAAGCTTTCCTGCCAGCTCCGCGCTTGCTGAAAGTTTCGCCTCTGCTTGCTGTTGCATGTAAGTCTGGTTTTTATAACGGGCCGATCCCACTGCTGACAAGACATTCTTATCCTCATCGTTCACCCATGAGTCGTTCTAAAACCGGGGAGATGGTTCCTTTGCTTGTAACGGTGATGCACTGG
>JAMCPS010000162.1 GCA_023379705.1 Campylobacterota bacterium | reverse complement strand
ATGGAACGATTCCCACCAATTTTTATCGATGACGCCCTTTTGGAGATTACTTTGGTTGACATCACCATTATGAAATGCATCGGGAACAGCACTAACGGGTTTGACATAATCAGGTCCGATACTGCAGCCGCTTAGCAATAGCAGGGATGAAAGCAAGAGAGAGGAGTTAATCTTCATCGGTTTCTCCTTTGTTGGGTGAAATCTTTTCTTGGGCAGTCGCTACCCAATAGTAGAGATAGGGGATGAAATAACGTTCGATAAACGTAGCAGAGAGCATACCGCCAAACATTGCAATACCGATAGAAAAACGTCCACCCGCACCTGCCCCTGAACTAAAAATAAGCGGCAGCATCCCTGCTAAAAAGGCAAAGGAGGTCATCATCATCGGACGGTAACGCAAACGTGCCGCCCGATCTGCTGCATCATAGATACTTTTACCTTCATGGCGTTGTTCTTCAGCAAATTCGACCACCAAAATCGCATTTTTTGCCGAAAGGGCAATGAGGGTGAGCAGTCCGATTTGGAAGAAAACGTTGTTATTGAGCCAAGGAATAACCCATACGACGGCATACGCTCCCATAATACCATACGGAACTGCGAGCATGATGGAAATTGGAAGTGTCCATCGTTCATACAATGCAGCCAAAATGAGATAGACCAAAATCAAAGCAAATCCCATGATAATGAGGGCCTTGGAGCCAATAAGCTTCTCTTGCAAATAAAGCCCGTCCCAGTCATAGCTTGCCCATGCAGGTAAAATTGTATTGCCTTTACTCTCAATGATTTTAATGATATCACCTGAACTGTATCCCGGTGCAGGAGAGCCCATGATAGTTGTGCTCAAAACACCGTTAAAATGTTCGATAGACGATGGTGCACTGGACATAGTAACTTTGATAACACTCGACAGTGGTACCATTTGTCCCGATGTGGAGCGAACCCATGCCCGTCCTATATCTTCAGGTGTTGCTCTGTAGGGTGCATCTGATTGCATCTGAACCCAGTAGACTTTTCCATTTTTATCAAACTGATTGATGTACATCGTCCCGATAGATGCCTGGAGTGTTTGATAAATATCTGCGATTGAGAGTCCGAGCATTTTTGCTTTTTCACGATTGACTTCTACGGAAAGTGTCGGTGTTGTGACGTTCATCGTGCTAAAAGGATTTTTAATACTAGGCTCACTGCGTAGTGCACCTACAAAGTCGTTCGTTGTTTTAGCATGTTGTTGCACATTATTATCGCCCGGTTGCAGTAAACGCAGGCTAAACATATCCGAAGGCCCCATCCCTCGTATGGGCGGTGGCGGCATTGCAAATACGTTGGCTTCTTTGATACTTCCCAGTTTTGGTCCAAGAGAGCCTAAAATACCGAAAATTTTCAGATCATTGGTTGTACGTTCGTTCCATGGTTTCAAACGGGTAAAAATAACCGCGGCATTAGGTTCTTGAGAAAAGGTTAAAATATTGAGACCCGTGATTGCGGTATATTTTGCAACCCCTTCTTGTTTTGCCAAGATGGCTTCAACCTCTTTGACGACTGCTATGGTACGGTTAGCGGTCGCACCATCAGGCAGTACAATAGCTGTGATAAAGTATCCCTGATCTTCCATAGGTAAAAAGGCAGTCGGAAGTGTTTTATGGAAAAAGGCAATAAAACCATAGGTAGAGAGATAAATCACCAAGAAAATAAGCGGTTTACGTATCATCCATCCACTTCGGCGCACATAATTCTCGGTCATCTTTCCAAAAACACGATTGAACCATTTGAAAAAACGTGCAGGCTCTTTGTCATGATGTTTGAGGATCAGTGCACCGATGGCTGGGGCAAATGTTAGTGCCATAAATCCAGAAAATACAACAGAGATGGCGATGGTTGCCGCAAACTGTTTATACAGCTGCCCCGTCATTCCCCCCATAAACGTAGCAGGGACAAAGACGGCACACATAACTAAAACGATAGCGATAACGGGACCTGAAATCTGCCCCATAGCCTTGATCGCTGCGGCATGCGGTGAGAGTTTTTCACTTTGCAGTATCCGTTCCATGTTTTCAATAACGACAATGGCATCATCCACGACGATCCCAATAGCCAGTACCAGCCCAAAAAGGGTCAATGTATTGATTGAGTATCCAAGCAGATACATTCCGATAAACGCACCTGTCAGAGAAATTGGAATCGAGAGGACAGGGATGAGGGCCGCGCGGGTACTTTGTAAAAAGAGGTAAATGACTAAGCTGACCAATACGATAGAAGCAAAGAGGGTAAAGATGACCTCTTCAATGGATATTTTGACAAAATCGGTCGTGTCGTAAGGGATATCGTAGGCTAAGCCTTTTGGAAATTTATGGGAAAGCTGTTCAATTTTTGCGGCAACTGCGGCAGAGGTATCCAGGGCATTGGCATTGGTATCGGCAAATATCCCGATGATGGCAGCAGCTTTTCCGTTAACACGTCCAAAATACTCGTAGTTCTGACTCCCAAGCTCGACGCGTGCAACGTCTTTTAAACGTACGGTTGAACCGTCGTTTTTGGCACGTACGATAATGTTTTGAAATTCTTCTGGGGTTGAAAAGCGCCCCTGAGAGGTGAGCTGCATCGTCCACATTTGATCATTCTCAGTAGGTCCCTGTCCCAAACGCCCGGGTGATACTTGAAGATTTTGATCTTTGATTGCACCGGCTATTTCAGCGGAACTGACCCCTAGTGAGGCCATTTTGTCAGGATTAAGCCAAACGCGCATTGCATAATCGCGCTGGCCGAAGATCTGCGCACGTCCAGCACCTGGGATTTTTTTTACTTCATCGAGCAAGTTCGATGAGATGTAGTTGCTGATTTGTGTGGAATCGTAGCTTCCATCGGGAGAGGTGATCGCGACGATGAGCAAGATATCAGAAGTTTTTTTCTGAACACTGACTCCCAAATCTCGAGTACTTTGGGGCAGTTGTGCGATGACCGAGTTGATACGGTTTTGAACATCGACAGCGGCCATGTCTTGATTCACCCCGATGTTAAAAGTACAGGTAATCGTAGCACTTCCCGGCAATGCAGCGGCTTTGGAACTCATATACATCAGCCCATCCGCACCGGATATCTGAGATTCCAGAGGGGTTAGAATCGTATTGGCAATCGTTTGAGCATCCGCACCGTAAATGG
>JAMCPS010000161.1 GCA_023379705.1 Campylobacterota bacterium | reverse complement strand
CCAAGAAGTGTTTTATCATCCATTGCCCCAATCGCATTTGCAGCGTCCATCAGACCCGCAACGTCGGCAATTGTTATCATTTTCGTACGTAGTTCACCAATAAACTCTTTTTGCTTGCTCTCAAAAATGTCCTGAATCTGGAATCCAAGCTCACGTCCGGCCATACCAAGGTGCATTTCAAGAATCTGACCGATGTTCATACGTGATGGAACCCCTAGCGGATTCAAACATACGTCAACTGTGCGCCCATTTGCCATGTATGGCATATCGACTTGTGGAACAATGATCGAAACGATACCTTTGTTTCCATGACGACCCGCCATTTTATCTCCAACTTTTAACTTACGCTTAGTTGCGATGTAAACTTTAACAAATTTAACAACACCATTTGGCAAGATATCATCTTTTTCCAAGATAGAAAGTTTTTCTTCGTGTTCGTCACGAAACTTTTTCTTCTCTTTTTGGAAGTGATTTTTAGTTTGGTTATACTTTTCTTGAATATCATCAGCAAATGCTTTAACGATGGTATTCATCGCAAAACGGTTAACCTCTTTTAGGTCATCCGCATTAACATGGTCGCCCTCTTTATACTCATTTCCATTAATACTTACAGCGCTTTGCAATGGGTGCTTTGTTAGTAATGAAGCGATACGAAGCATCTCTTCCTTGTCAATCATTAGAAGGCGGTCATAATGCTCACGCTCCAGCTCATCACGCTCTAGCTTTTCAAGTTCGAGAGTACGTGGATCTTTGTCATAACCTTTTTTTGTGAATACTTTAACATCAACAACAACACCTTCCATACTTGGCGTACAGTAAAGAGATTTATTGACAACGTGACCCGCTTTTTCACCAAATATAGCACGTAAAAGACGCTCTTCCGGAGTTGGTTTAACTTCACCTTTTGGTGATACCTTACCGACAAGAATCATACCACCTTGAACATTGGTACCAATTTTAACAATACCACTGTCATCTAGATGTGCTAACTCATCATCACGTACGTTTGGTATATCGCGAGTGATTTCTTCAACACCGTGCTTTAATTCACGCGCTTCCGCTTCTTTTTCGTAAATATGTACGGAGGTAAACGCATCTTCACGAATCATACGCTCAGACATAACGATCGCATCCTCAAAGTTATAACCATTCCATGGCATAAATGCAACCAAGGCATTAATACCAAGAGCAAGCTCACCTTGATCCATATTTGGACCATCAGCAATAATTTGCCCTTTTACAACCTTTTGACCCGCTTTAACAATCGGTTTTTGCAAGAATGTTGTATTTTGGTTTGTACGAATATTTTTCTCTAGTGGATAATAATCAATAAAAGTTCCATCTTCGTCTTCACCCATTACGTAAATGTGTTTTGCATCTACTTTTTCGACCACACCCGTGCGCTCAACTTTGACACATTCCCATGAATCACGGGCAACAAGCTTTTCAACTCCCGTACCAACCATAGGTGCTTCCGGTTTCAATAATGGCACTGCTTGACGCTGCATGTTTGAACCCATGAGCGCACGGTTCGCATCATCATGCTCCAGGAAAGGAATCAAGCTTGCGGCAACACCGACTACCATGTGTGGTGTCAGATCACGAAGTTCACAATTTTTAGGTGATACCAATTGAATTTCGCCATCTTTACGAATTTCTACTAAATCATCAAGGAAATTACCTTTGTCATCAACGCGTGTTGATGCCGCTGCGATTACTTTCCCTTCTTCTTGCGTTGCTGTCAAATAAACAACTTCTTTTGTCACAATACCGTCAGCAACAACGTTATAAGGTGCTTCAATAAAACCATGTTCATTTACTTTTGAATACGTTGCCAAAGTATTGATCAAACCAATGTTTTGACCCTCTGGGGTTTCAATAGGACAAATACGTCCATAATGAGTCGGGTGAACGTCACGTACTTCAAATCCGGCACGTTCTTTTACAAGACCACCCTCACCAAGTGCTGAAAGACGACGCTTGTGTGTTACTTCAGATAGTGGATTCGTTTGATCCATAAACTGTGATAGTTGTCCACCGCTAAAAAACTCCATAATCGTAGAAGTAATCATTTTAGAGTTAATCAAATCATGCGGCATCAACTCAGTTGTTTGACCACTCATAGTTGAAAGCTTATCTTTAATCGCCTTTTGCATTTTGATCAAACCATTGTGTAGCTCGTTACCCAAAAGCTCACCAATTGAACGGATACGACGATTACCGAGGTGATCACGGTCATCAATATGACCCTGTCCATTTTTAACTTTGATGACATATTTAACTGTGTTGATAATATCTTCATTTGTCAAAACTGCCAAAGTATTGATCAAACCAATGTTTTGACCCTCTGGGGTTTCAATAGGACAAATACGTCCATAATGAGTCGGGTGAACGTCACGTACTTCAAATCCGGCACGTTCTTTTACAAGACCACCCTCACCAAGTGCTGAAAGACGACGCTTGTGTGTTACTTCAGATAGTGGATTCGTTTGATCCATAAACTGTGATAGTTGTCCACCGCTAAAAAACTCCATAATCGTAGAAGTAATCATTTTAGAGTTAATCAAATCATGCGGCATCAACTCAGTTGTTTGACCACTCATAGTTGAAAGCTTATCTTTAATCGCCTTTTGCATTTTGATCAAACCATTGTGTAGCTCGTTACCCAAAAGCTCACCAATTGAACGGATACGACGATTACCGAGGTGATCACGGTCATCAATATGACCCTGTCCATTTTTAACTTTGATGACATATTTAACTGTGTTGATAATATCTTCATTTGTCAAAACCGTTACATACTCAGGTATATTCAAACCAAGTTTATGATTCATTTTCATACGGCCGACTCTTGTTAAATCGTAACGCTCCGGATCAAAGAAAAGTTGATTTACAAAAATACGAGCCGCTTCTTTAGTAACAGGTTCACCAGGACGCATCACTTTATAAATACGGATAGCCGCAAGTGCATTTTCATCTTCGATATCTTCTGTTTGCTTCAACAATTTCAATGAATCAACATCCGCAATAAAGGCATTAATGATGGAAGTGTCATGTCCTTCTGCCAAATCATTAGCTATAACAAATTCAAAAACACCAGCTTCAGCCATTTTTTTCAATTTCGTTTCATCAAGCTGTGTCATGGTATCAAACATAACTTCACCCGTCGATGCATCAATAATCGGCTCCGCAAGGTGACGCTCTATCATGATATCAATCGGGTATTGAATTGCAGTCACACCATCAGCAATCATTTTTTCCGCTTTTTTAGCAGAAAGACGCTTACCGGCAGCTACTAATAATTTTCCGTCAGTATCAATCAAATCATACGAAAGACGACCTTCGAAATGTTCAGGAACAAAATCCAAAAGATATTTATTATCTTCTAAACGAATTTTTTGAAGCGGGTAGAACATTTTCAAAATATCTTGTTTGCTGTAGCCAAGTGCACGGAACATGATTGTAACAGGTACTTTACGACGCTTATTAATACGCATGTAAAGAATGTCTTTAGGATCATATTCAAAATAAAGCCATGAACCACGGTCAGGGATAATCTGACCTGTAAAAATCATTTTACTGCCAGCTGTTGAAGACTCTTCTTCTTTGAAAATTACCCCAGGACTACGATGTAGCTGATTAACAACAACACGTTCAACACCATTAATAACGAATGAGGTTCGCTCTGTCATTAACGGAATGTCGCGGATAAAGATCGTTTGTTCTTTTATATCTTTGACTGCTAGCTTTTCTTTTGTATTTTCATCACGATCCCAAATTACAAGACGTGTTTTAATACGAAGAGAAACCGAATAGGTAAGGCCGCGCTCCATAGATTCGCGTACAGTATACTTAGGACGACCAACCTCTGAACCAAGGTACTCAAGAGAGAGACGATTCTGAGAATCGTGAATAGGAAATGCAGATTGGAAAACCCGCTCAATACCACTTTTTGAACGATCTTTTTGATCAATCATCAAAAATGAGTCATATGAACTTTGTTGAAGTTGCAATAAATTTGGTACTTCAATTTGTTGGGGAGTTTTCGCGAAATCAACGCGTAAGCGATTTCCAGAGTGAAGAGTGTTTAACATAGGCTACCTCAATCAAGTTTGTTATCCCAAAGGGATGAATAAATGCATGTCTAGCTAAGTGACCTTAACCGTATAACGACGTATGGGCACTTTCCCAAAGTGAAAAAATCAACTTGGAAAAATGCCCTCTAACTCAACGGAGGGAAAACCCTCCAATCATAAAATGATTATTTAACTTCTACTGTTGCGCCAGCTTCTTCAAGCTCTTTTTTAGCGGCTTCAGCATCTTCTTTGTTAATGCCTTCTTTTAGTGTTGTTGGAGCACCATCAACTGCATCTTTTGCCTCTTTAAGACCAAGACCAGTAAGTGCACGAACTACTTTAATAACGTTGATTTTCTTTTCACCAGCGTCTTTAAGGATAACATCAAACTCAGTTTTCTCTTCTGCAGCTTCTGCAATTACAGCACCACCAGCAACCGCTACCGGTTGAGCAGATACTCCGAATTTTTCTTCGAATTCTTTAACAAGCTCAGAAAGCTCTAACACAGAAAGGTTTGAGATAAACTCAAGAACGTCTTGTTTTGTAACAGCCATTGTATTCTCCTAAAATATTTTTTTATGCCGAAATAAAATTCGGCGTTATTATTGAAACAGTGATTAAGCTGCTTCTTTTTGACGCTTAAGCGCATCGAGACCAATTGTGAAATTGCGTACTGGACCCATCCAAACAGATGCCAACATACCAAGCAATTCTTCGCGACCTGGAAGGGTTGCAAACGCACGTACTTTTTTCTCGTCAGCAGGTTCGCCATCGATATAAGCTGTACGGATTACAAACTTATCCTTTGCTTTTGCAAACTCAACAACCGTTTTTGCAGCAGCAATTGAATCTTCACCCCAAACAAAAATGTTGGTATCTATAATAGAAATACCTGTCATTTCTGCATTTGCTAAAGAGATAGAAGCAAGAGTATTTTTAACCACTTGAACTTTTGTTTCTTTAGCACGAGCAATCTTGCGCAATTCTTCAAGATCTGATACGGTAAGTCCACGGTAATCACACATTACTACTGCAGCAGCTGTTTTAAACTCTGATGTAAGAGCATTAACAATCTCTGATTTTTGTGTTTTATTCATCGTTTCTCCTTTCCAGACATAACTTCAAGCGGGGCAGATTGTACTGATTAAGGCTCACGCCCCCTACTGTCTTAAGTCCATAAGATAAAATATCTAAATTAATTAACGAATGTCTAAAAGCTCTTGGATATCAAATTTAATAGCAGGGCTCATAGTCAACGAAAGTGCCGCATTCTTGATGTAACGACCCTTTGCAGTTGAAGGTTTTGCACGGTTGATTGCACCAACAAATGCTTTGATGTTTTCTTCAATTTTAGCAGCATCAAAACTTACTTTGCCAACACCAGCGTGAATATTTCCTTTTTTGTCAACACGGAAATTTACTTGTCCACCCTTAACATTGGAAACAGCTTTAGCGATATCTGCAGTAACCGTACCTGTCTTAGGATTAGGCATAATACCTTTTGGCCCAAGAATACGACCAACTTGACCTACTAGACCCATACAATCAGGTGCAGCAACAACGATGTCGAAGTTAATATTACCTGATTTGATCTGTTCAACCAAATCTTCTGCACCAACGATATCAGCACCAGCAGCTTTAGCTTCATCCGCTTTAGCACCTTTTGCAAATACTGCAACACGAACCACTTTCCCCGTACCGTGAGGAAGCACAACAGCACCACGGATCATTTGGTCAGCGTGACGAGGATCAACATTAAGGTTAAGAGCAATTTCAACAGTCTCGTCGAATTTTGCAGATTTAAGTTCTTGTAAAAAAACGGATGCATCCGCTACGCTGTAGCTTTTTGCTAAATCAACTTTTTCACTTAATAATTTGTAGCGTTTTCCTGCCATGATAATTCTCCATAATATAGAATCTGCCGCATAATTTAGGCTCTTTGCGGTCGAAGAGTTAAAAGTTTAGTCGACGATATCAACACCCATTGAACGCGCAGAACCAGTAATGGTTGCTACCGCTGCATCAATGCTATCTGTATTCATGTCTTGAATTTTTTGCTTAACGATTTCCATCAATTGAGCTTTAGTGATTTTACCCACTTTGTTTTTCATCGGATTATCAGTCCCTTTTTTAAGACCAGCTGCTTTCATGATTAGAGCAGATGCCGGGGGCTGTTTAGTAATGAATGAAAACGTTTTATCCGCGTATACAGTGATAACAACAGGGAGTTTAAAACCTGCTTTATCTTTTGTACGCTCGTTGAACGCCTTACAAAATTCCATGATGTTAACACCACGTTGACCAAGAGCAGGACCAACCGGTGGTGCCGGATTAGCCGCGCCAGCTTGAACTTGTAACTTAATGTAACCTGTGATTTTCTTTGCCATTTGTGCTTCCTTTTTTTGAGATTAAATAATTTTTTCGACTTGCGTATACGATATGTCAACAGGTGTACTACGCCCAAAGATAGAAACATTAAGTTTTAATGTACCATGTTCAAGATCGTATTCATCAACTGTTCCTGTAAAGTTTGCAAACGGACCGTCAATAATACGTACCATCTCACCATTGTCAAAATAGACTTTTGGTTTAGGAGCAGCACGATTCGCGACACGATCCAAGATAACATTAATATCGTTATCACTTAATGGTGTTGGCTTGCTGCCCTCACCAATAAAGCCTGCAACTCTTGGAAGAGATTGTATTTTATGCTGCAAATCAACACTAAGATCGATATTAGCAAATACATATCCAGAATAAAGTGAACGTTCAGTTATTTTTTTCTTGCCATTTTTAACTTCAATGACGTCTTCCGTAGGGACAATAACCTCTGTTATTACCTCTTCAAGATGATTTTCAGCGATAATGTTTTCGATTGCAGCTTTGACACTACGCTCACTACCGGCATAAGTTTGAATTGAGTACCAACGATGTGCCATATTTTTTCCTTAACCCAAAATTGCCGATAATAATGATGACATAGCAAAATCCACCAATGCCAAGAAAAGAACAACAAAAGTCACTACCACTAAAACGGCAATAAATGCCTGTTTAACTTGTGGCTTTGTTGGAAAAATGACTTTTGCTAACTCAAGTTTTGCAGATCTGAAATAATTGTTTACACTGTTTTTCATACCATAATCCTTAGGACATTTCCAACGAATAAAGCCCGAAAGCATCATTAGTTTAAAATGCTAGTGGCAGGCCAGGGGGGATTCGAACCCGCAACCATCGGATTTGGAATCCGGCGCTCTACCATTGGAGCTACTGACCTATAAAAAATCCCCGAGGGGACAACTTAAAGTTTTGCTTCTTTGTGAACCGTGTGCTCACGACAGAATTTACAAAATTTATTTGCTGAGAATTTCTCAGTATGAGTTTTTTTATTCTTAGTAATGTGATAGTTACGACGTGTGCACTTTTCACAAGCTAAATGGATATTTTCACGCATGTTAAACCTTATGTTCCGACCCTAGGGCCGGGAAAAATTATGCAAGGATTTTAGAAACAACACCTGCACCGACAGTACGTCCACCCTCACGGATAGCGAAACGAGTTCCCTCTTCCATAGCAATTGGGTGAATCAATTCAGCGAAAATTTTAACGTTATCGCCTGGCATAACCATTTCTGTACCTTCTTGCAAAGTGATTGCACCAGTACAATCGGTTGTACGAACATAGAATTGTGGGCGGTAACCGTTAAAGAATGGAGTATGACGTCCACCTTCCTCTTTGCTCAATACGTAAATCTCTGCCTCAAATTTTGTGTGAGGGTTGATTGACTTAGGCTTACAAAGAACTTGACCACGCTCAACATCTTCTTTCTTAGTACCACGAAGCAAGATTCCGCAGTTATCGCCTGCTTCACCCATTTCCATTTCTTTACGGAACATTTCAACACCTGTTACAGTAGTTGTTTGTGTATCACGGATACCAACGATTTCGATAGTTTCACCGATTTTGATAGTACCACGCTCGATACGACCAGTAACTACAGTTCCACGACCAGAGATAGAGAAAACGTCCTCTACCGGCATCAAGAAATCTTTGTCCATTTCACGAACTGGCTGAGGAATATAACGATCTACTTCGTCCATCAATTTAATGATTTTAGCAGCCCAGTCACCGATGATACCTTTTTTCGCTTCTTCAAGCGCTTGGTATGCAGAACCAGCTACGATTGGAGTATCGTCACCTGGGAAATCGTACATATCAAGAAGTTCACGAATTTCCATCTCTACTAGTTCAAGAAGTTCTTCATCATCAACCAAGTCTTCTTTGTTCATGAAAACAACGATGTATGGAACACCAACTTGACGTGAAAGCAAGATGTGCTCACGTGTTTGTGGCATTGGGCCATCCGCTGCAGAAACAACAAGAATCGCGCCGTCCATTTGAGCAGCACCCGTAATCATGTTCTTAACATAGTCCGCGTGACCAGGACAGTCAACGTGTGCATAGTGACGTGCATCTGTTTCGTACTCAACGTGTGAAGTAGCGATCGTAATTCCGCGCTCGCGCTCTTCTGGAGCGTTGTCGATCTGATCGTAGTCCATAAATTTAGCACCAGTTTTAGTTGCCAAAACAGCGGTAATAGCTGCTGTCAACGTAGTTTTACCGTGGTCAACGTGACCGATAGTACCGATGTTACAGTGTGGTTTAGTACGTGTAAACTTTTCTTTTGCCATAGTGTCCTCCGACTGAAATTTAAAATGAATTTGGAATTATACCAAAAAACAGCTGAAATAGCTTTCAAGCTTTCAAAAAATTACAAATTATTGCTGGAGCTCACGAGCGGATTTGAACCGCCGACCTCTTCCTTACCAAGGAAGTGCTCTACCCCTGAGCCACGTGAGCATAAACAATGATATATTTGTATTTGGAAGCTTAAAAACTATTTTACGGTTTTAGGTAATGATGAAGTAGTTTTATGAAATTGTACTTCAGCTCCCAGTGGAGCGGGAAACGAGACTCGAACTCGCGACATTCAGCTTGGAAGGCTGACGCTCTAGCCAACTGAGCTATTCCCGCAGATGGTGGTGAGAGAAGGATTCGAACCTTCGAAGATAAAAATCAGCAGATTTACAGTCTGCCCTCGTTGGCCACTTGAGTATCTCACCACGGCCTAATCTGGTCTAACACTGATAATGTTTGTATACATTCCGATTTCGTTCAATGGTGCCGGCACGAGGACTTGAACCCCGGGCCTGCTGATTACAAATCAGCTGCTCTAGCCAACTGAGCTATGCCGGCATTGGCGAAATGGAGCTGAAATTATAGTTCCTTTTTCTTTAAATGTCAAGAGCTATTTGCAATTCATCCGATTGTATAAACAATCTCATTTTTTTTCTCTGTTTTAATGATTTCACTGATGCTTAGTCCATCAATCTTTATTCCCATAAAATCATTAAAGGAACTTACCTTATTCTTTGCTATTGCTTTTAAAACTACCCCTCGGTATGCTTTTGCCCAATGACTGACTACTTTTCCCTCTTTTAAAAACTTAAGCGTTAGAGGAGGCCTACTGCATGTATAAAACTTATCATAGAATCCTGCACGAAGGTCAAGAACCTCTTGTTCCCCAATCAATTCATTTAATGGATCGGTAAAATGTTTTTTGTAGAACTTTTCAGGGGCCATGGAATCAATAGCTGAACCTTGTTTTAGTTTATAATCAGGGATAAAGTCACCGGCACGTATGGGTCCAAACAAATTTGAGAAAATAATGACATTACGATCAAGATAAGCCTGCTCTAAGGGGGATAACTCAGGATATGCGAGATAATCATAGGCAACCCCGTCATAGCGCTCTATTGCTTTCATAGTAGGGGCTTTGTCAAATGGAATTTTATACCTTACAAATTCATTCTCATCTTTAAGTCCAAAAAGTTCATTTAAAGCAAAATAGTCACCCGTATCCACAGCTTCTTCATATTTTGAGATTACCTCAAGGCGTTTTGTGTACAGCTGCGGAAATACTAAAGACGTATTGTTCATACTTGGGTATTCTCCCCCTGATCGTTTACCCTCGCTTGGAGCAAATAAAATAATCATAATCAGTAATACGTTGCAATAATGGCATAGCTGATAAAAAACATCAAATGAGAAGCCCCTTCAAAATAATTGGTCTCTCCCTCTTCAGTCGTTTTCCACACCAATATAATCGTTAAAAGCAATGCCCCGATTTGCAATGGATTAAAGTCTAATGTTAAATTTATATTTGAAAAATAAGCCAATAGCATCAGAATTGGAACGGTCAAGATAATCGAAACTGTTGATGCTCCCATTGCAATGTTAACAACACGCTGAATTTGGTCATTACGTGCAGCACGTACTGCCGTAAAGATTTCGGGCGATACACTGATAATAGCAATTATTAATCCTGACAGGCCTGCTGAAATTCCATAGTAACGGGCAAGCTTGATCCCATGTTCAGCGAAAATCTCTGCACCCAAAGCAATAATCCCTATTAACGCAAAAATAACAATAAAATTAACCCCTGTATGTAAGTGCTCAAAAATGTAATCACTGGAATCGTTTTCATCAATCTCACCCTCTTCTTCTTGAAGCTTACGTTTAAGACGAAAAAAACGGCTTCGTGCGGTTGCTTTAAAAAAATGAGTGTGCGTTTGGGTTTGGAAAATGAAAATAATCAAATAGAAAAACATAAGTAATCCAGCTATCAGGTGACTTACTTGTGTTAATGCTTCCGATCCATGTTCTGTGTGGCTGAGTAGCCCTGGAACTAAAAGAGCAGAAGACGCAACGAATAAAACCGTACTGTAAGCACTGGAGGTCTCTTTATTATGCTGCTGCTGACTGTACGCAAGACCCCCTAAAAATACTGAAAGTCCTAAAAGAACATTTAAATCTACGATTACCGCAGAGATGATTCCGCCCTTGACCGTTTCTAAAACATCTGGACTATGCCGCACTTCGAGTAAAATCATATACAGTAAAACAATTTCAACGACAACTGCACTGAATGTCAAAACAAAACTGCCATACGGCTCATGCAAACGTTCTGAAAGTATATCAGCAACTTCAGCAACCGTAAGAGAGAAAGCAGCAATACCAACGGCTGCAAAAAAAGTAGCCATCACTCCATCGCCTTGAGCATGAAAGAAAAAAGCAAATAGCATTGAAACAATCCCTGTGAATATGTCCCAATAATCTTCTATAAAATAGCGTATCCGCCTGTCCAAAGGTTTATCCTTTTATCTATTAAATTGTGTATAGCACCATATCACTACTCATTCGCTGATCTTTAAATCAGCCCTTTTCGTTTGAAAATATAAATTGGCAAGATCGATGAACATATCATTAGGAACACCGATAGCCCATAGCCGTATTCCCAATTTAACTCCGGCATAATCTGAAAATTCATCCCATAAATACTTGCAATCAATGTTGGAGGCAGAAAAATAACATTCACAATCGTAAATATTTTAATGACTTTATTTTGCTGAATACTCAAAAGGCCGACAAAGACATTTTGCAAATAGTCTAAGCGCTGGAAATTAAAATCGGTATAATCAACCAGTGACTTAATATCTTTAAGCATGATTGTTACATCATGCTTTAATGATGGTTTATATTTGTCAGACTTTAAAAATGAACTCAAAATACGTTGTTTATCCGTTAAACTTTCTCGGATTTGCATGTTTAAATCTTCAAATGAGGAAATTTTTTCCAATATTTCTTCATCATCATTTTTATAATCTGTAAAAACGTGCTTACGGATTCTTGCAATGTCACGTGAAAGTTTTTCAATAATATCCGCATCCGCATCAATTCGAATATCCAATAGATTACAAAAAACATCATAACCGCTGTCAAATTGCTGTGGCGTAGCATAAACTTTTCGATTGAATTCTTCAAAGGTATACAAAGCAGCATAACGAATTGAAATTAGAAATCCTCGATAGAGGATAAATGAAACCGTTTCATTAAAAGAGTTTTGATTTGAGCTGATCAAAAAGTAGCTGTTAATTTCAATTTTGTCATTTTCTTCCCAATAACGCGAACTGATCTCAATCTCTTCAGTTTCTTGTTTCGTCGGAAATTTAATACCAAAGGTATTTTCAATAAAAATAATCTCATCATGGGTTGGCATAAGCATATCAATCCAGATCACACGATCAATAACATCTCCATCAAGATCAGACATAGTGTCGATAAGTGCAATAGCATTTTCATTTTTGACAAAACATTTAATCATTACAATACCCCTTTCTCAAAACGTTCTTTGTAACTACATTTTTGGCACAGTTCTTCGACTGCATAACCATTTCTAAAGCCATGAAGGATTGTGCAAGCGCGCTCGGATGTTAGAATTTTACCCAAATTTGTCACATGTAGGTTACCTAATTCAATAATCCCATCACCATCCAAGCAACACGGCACAACACGTCCATCTGCAAGTATCGCAATTTGTTTGCTCAAGCCATGACAATACCCATCTCCTGAGACTTCATTATTCAAACTTGGCCATTGAAAGTATCGATCAAAATGCAGCAATATTTTAGATGCAATGCGCAAGGACTGCCGCTCACCACTTATATTAGTACGAATAAATCCTGGTTCTAAAGAAAAATGTTTTTCCAAGAGGACAAAAAGCTGCTCATTAAAGGTCTCTTCACTGCATGCCTCATCCAAATTCCATAATCGCAAATTGATAAAAAACTCATGTGTCTGATGCAGTTTTTCATCGCACAATGTTAAAACATTGTCTATATAGGCATCAAAACTGCGTGAAACACTGTTTTTATTAAAACTGTTCAACGAAATATTCACTTGTTTGATACACGGATGAAACAACATCGTACGGCGCGGCTCATCTAAATAAAATCCACTCGTCGTAATCATGACTGAAAAACCTAATCCATGTGCAACGTCTAAATAATTGTGTAAATTCGATAAGACCATGGGATCACCCATTACATGCAATGCAATATCATGGGTATACTCTTGAAGTTGTACTAAAATGGATTCAAAGAAAGAAAGGCTCATCGTCTGGCTTGCCTGATCTTTAGGAGGACAAAAACTGCATGCTAAACCGCATACATTCGTTATTTCAATGTAGGCACGATGAAACTTCATGCCCATATTCTCACGGAAGGAAACTAACGATTCCAGCAGTCACAGCAACGTTTAATGATTCAACGCCGCGATGCATCGCAATAGAGACACTGTGCGTAGAGGATGCCACTACTTTGTCACTTACCCCTTCGCTCTCATTTCCCAAGACGAAAATAGAACGAAGTGGGATTTTTAGTGAATGAATATCATTGCTAGCGTGCGAAGAAAGAGTAATAATCGCCGTATCATTGAACCCTAAAATTTCCTCCAGGTCATTGCAATAGTAAATAGGAATTTTAAAAAGAGTCCCTGCGCTGGCTTTCATCACCAAAGGTGAAAGTTTAGTACTGTTTTTACGCGGAAGGATGATCCCATCGACTTTACTCGCAGCTGCGGAACGAACAATCATCCCTAAATTCTGAGGATTATTGATTCCATCAAGGGCTAAAAAACGAAACTCATTAGGAAAATCTTCTTTGATACTATTTACATGACGATAATTATTGGAGTGAACATCAATCGCTACTCCCTGATCCTGGGCACTGTTTTTTGAAATACGTGATAAAGATTCTTTCGTATGGTATTTTATCTCCACTCCACGCATGTCCGCCAAAGAGAGTATCTCTTCAATCGTATCATCACTGCGGTTGCTTTTAGAGAGGTGAAGCTTGTGTATTTGAATGGTGTCATCGCGTAAAACTTCTACGGCGACATTACGCCCATAGAGAGTTATCAAGGAATCGAAAAAAGCTTTTTTTTCTAGATATTCAGGAGAGTCGGTCATTATCAGACACGTTCAGCGATGGCTTGCGCACTGAATCCAAAGTGTTTAAATAGCTGATCTGCAGGAGCACTGGCACCAAAGGTATCCATTGCTATAACCGTATCCGCAAAACGGTACCATTCCAATCCGCGAGCCGCTTCAATGGCTACTTTTTTGGTGTCCGGTTTGATGATCGAATCGATGTAAGTTTGTGATTGCTCTATCAACAGATCGTAGCATGGCACACTTACCACGTTTGCCACAATACCTCGCTGGGACAACTCTTGCGCGGTCTCCAATGCCAAAGAGACCTCAGAACCTGAAGCCATCAAAGTTACAGTTGCATTTGCGGCTTCGCTCAATAAATATCCGCCGTTTTCAACATCACCCTTGAGCGGTGATGACAATACTGGAAGATTTTGGCGTGAACAAACAAAGGCACTTGGAGAGCTTTTCATCGACAACGCCTTTTGCCATGCTTTCGTGTTTTCAGCACCATCAGCCGGACGGTAAACATAAAAGTTTGGAAGCGCTCTAAATTGACTCAAATGTTCGATCGGCTGATGCGTTGGACCGTCTTCGCCTACCCCAATGCTATCGTGGGTCCAGATGAAAAATTGCTGTATCCCTGCCAATGCCGCAATGCGTGCTGCAGGTTTTAGATAGTCACTGAAAACAAAGAAAGTGGCACTAAAAGGCATTAAAGGGCCATATAATGCCATAGCATTTGTGATGGATGCCATAGCATGTTCACGAATACCGAAATGGATGTTTTTACCACGAGGGAATTCACCCATATTCGTAAGCTCAGTTTTGTTCGATGGTGCTAAATCAGCAGACCCTCCCAAAAAGCCTGGTATACCTCTGGCTATCGCATTCAAGATAATCCCATTCGTATTACGTGTTGCATCGGCTTTTTCAAATGTCGGCCACTGTATACGACTAAAATCAGGATTAATCAGTTGCTCATAAGCTTCATTTTGCTCCATCAGTGGAAGCTCTTTTAGGCGATGTTTCCACTCACGCTGTGCCAAATCCCCTTTTTCGATTGCACAACGGAAACGTTCCAGCACATCAGTATCTACGGCGAATGTCGCTTCAGGGTCAAATCCAGCAGCACTCTTAGCCGCTTTGATCACATCATGACCCAATGGTGCACCATGCGCATGATGAGAACCTTCCAATTTTCCCGCACCTTTGGCAATGACCGTATTAGCGATAATTAATACAGGACGTGAAATTGTTTTGGCTTGGGTCAATGCAGCGTCAATTTCATCAAAATTATGCCCGTCAATTTCAAGGACTGCCCATTTCTGAGATTCAAAACGATCGCGAATATTTTCACTTAAGCTCAGCTGAGTAGAACCCTCAATTGTGATACGATTAGAATCATAAATCAGTACAAGATTGTTCAATTCCATATGACCTGCGATTGAACACGCTTCATAACTGATCCCCTCTTCTAAATCGCCATCACCGCATAAACAATACACGGTATGATCAATCAATGATGCAGTCTCCGAGTTTACTTTGTACCCCACATATTTTGCACCCATTGCAAATCCAACGGCATTAGCAATCCCCTGACCCAGAGGTCCAGTAGTAATTTCAATTCCCGGCGTATGACGATATTCAGGATGCCCCGGTGTTTTTGAGTCCAATTGACGAAATTTCTTAAGGTCATCAATTTCTAATCCGTAGCCCCACAAATAATTCAATGAATAAATAAGTCCCGTTCCATGCCCGCCTGAAAAAACAAGACGATCGCGATTAAGCCATGTCGGATCTTGAGGATTATGAGACATGTGTTCCGACAAGACAACCGCAATATCTGCAAGTCCCATAGGAGCACCCGGATGACCAGAATTGGCTTGCTGAACCATATCAGCCGCTAAAAATCGGATCGTATCGGCCATTTTTTGACGCATTGCATTACTCATTTTTATTCCTTGTGTCGGTTAATGTATTTGGTAAGTGTTGGTGACAATTCACGATATAAATTTTCATCAAAACTTTTCATCTGCTCTAATAGTTTGTCTCCAAGGCTATTGGCTTCCCTCATCGCTTCATCGAATCCCAATAACGTTACAAAGCTGTTTTTTGCCTCATCATTATTGGTTGTTTTTCCTGCACTGAGTGAATCTTGCGTAACATCCAAAATATCATCTTGAATTTGAAAGAGCAGTCCCAAATCAATCCCAAAGTCATAAAGCAACTGAGCTATATCATCACGTCCCGCAATAATCGCTCCCATCTTCAATGAGGCTGCTATAAGCTTTCCTGTTTTATGGATATGCAGCATCTTGACTTGATCCAACTCTAAGCGCTGGTTTTCAAAATGACAATCAATGGCTTGACCCAAAACCATTCCGTTAAGTCCGCCATTGTACGCAAGTTCTCGAATAAGCTTGACCACTACTGTTGCACTCAAAGGGGCATTACTCAAAACTTCAAATGCATACGTATTTAGGGCATCTCCTGCCAAAATAGCGGTCATTTCATCGTATGTTTTGTGCAATGTCTGAACGCCACGACGCAAATCGGCATTGTCCATTGCAGGTAAATCATCATGAATCAATGAGTAAGTATGAAGAAGTTCAATGGATAAAGCAACGCTGTAAGCACTCTCTAAAAGCAAAGGATTGTAGGCACGTACCACATCAAGCAGCAAAGCGGGACGGAACCGTTTGCCTCCGCCAATAAGCATTTGGCGCAATGAAGTTTCATAGTGGGGATGAGGACTAAGAGAAACAGGCAAATGTGCTAACAAATACGCTTCAAACTGCTCCATATTTCCCCACTTTGTTTTAGCGGAATTTTAACATATTGAGGCTTATATCTTTTCGATTATCTCAGTAATATCATTATTGTCGTCCACAAGAACAACCGTTGGCTTATAGTTTTCAAGTTCTGCATCATTATACGTCGCATAAGCAACGATAATGACCTTATCCCCTTTATGTACCTTACGAGCTGCAGCACCATTGAGGCAAATATCACGTTGCCCACGTTCACCTAAAATAACATACGTCGAAAAACGCTCGCCATTATTGATGTTCAGGATTTCAACTTTTTGCCCTACACGCATCTTTGAAGCTTCCATAAGCTCCTCATCGATGGTAATCGATCCGACATAGTTAAGATTGGCATCTGTCACCGTTGCACGATGAATTTTGCTGTACAGCATTTCCAACAACATGGTTTAGCGCCCCATCTGCTTCATCATTGCTTCCGGAGTAATCGGTGCATCCCATAGTTCTGCTGAAATAACATACTCTTCCACCACTTCACCACCAATAATATGACGATCAATGATTTCAGTAATCTTCTCTTTTGTCAATCCAGCATACATGACATGTCCTGGTTCCACCAGCATTACCGGACCTGCATTACAACGATTCAAACAAGATGAACGAATCGGCTGAACTGTACCAATGATCCCTTTTTGCATCAATGTCATCATAAGGTGCTGTAGAAGATCTTGACTCTCTGGAGTAACACAACTTGGTTTTGGCATGCCTGGAGGCGCACTTTGCTCACATTTGAAAATATAAAACGCTGGTTGTGGAACACCCATCGTAGACTCCTTGATTGATTTTGTGCCTTGCACTTTTAAATTGAATGGAATTATAGCCAAATTCAAATCTTACGCATTAATCTTTAAAAATGGAACTCAAACTTCAGCGAATATTCAAAGTGAGCCTAAGATCTCTTTTGCAACAACACGATCATCAAATGGGAATTGCTTATCATATATGATTTGCATTGTTTCATCCCCTTTGCCTAGTATGAGGACAACTTCGTCTCCATTTTGATCACTTAGAGCCTTAGCGATTGCATTGCGTCTGTTAACATCAACGTAAACATTTGTTTGATCTTCTATACCAGCTAAAATATCTGCAATAATCTCATCCGGGTCTTCAAAACGAGGGTTATCACTCGTGACATATACTTTTTTAGCAAAGGAAGATGCAACTTTCCCCATCAAAGGGCGCTTAGATCGGTCACGGTCTCCACCAGCACCAAATACAACCAATACTTCTTTTTCTTTAAGAGCATTAAGCACCTGCTGCATTCCATCAGGAGTATGCGCAAAATCAACGATTACAAGAGGCGATTCACTTACCACTTCCATCCGTCCGCTTACGCCACCAAAGTTTTCGACTGCTTGTGTAATCTTTTCAAAACTATCACCGCTCACTAAATGTACTGCTGCTATTGCCGCAGTGATATTATAAAGATTAAAAAAACCATGCAGTGATGTTTCAAACGTTACCATTTCATCAAAATACTTTAATACACCGCTAATACCGTCATTGAGCGAATACGCTAAAATTTTATAGCTTGCAGGGTTTTCAACACCATAGCTGTATGCATTCTTTATATTGAAATCCGCTCTAATCTCATCTTTATTGATTAATTTTTTACTATCATCTTGAAAAAAGAGGTTTTTGATCCGTACATATTCTTCTAACGTCTTATGATAATCAAGATGATCTTGTGTGATGTTTGTTAATATTTTTAAATCGAATTGTATCCCTGCAATGCGCTCTTGTTCTATTGCATGGGAACTGACTTCCATAACAAAGTATTCACACCCTGCTTGAATTGCTTGTGCCATATGCCGATAAGTATTCATCACAGTAGGGGTTGTTAATGTCTTCCCCTCAACAACACCATCATTCATGAAAAAGCCACGCGTTCCTTGCATTGCTACTTTATGATCTAAATCCAATAGTATTGAGTAAATAGCACTTGCTGTGGTTGTTTTGCCATTGGTACCTGTAATTCCGATTACCTTAATACGATCTAAACCAAAAACATTCCAACATTCTTCAGGGGTTATAATACACTGTGCGCCATGAGCAATAGCATCTTCTTTGTATTTTTCATTTTGCTTTGTAAGTAAGAAAGCACATTCAGCAGTACATTCAGCAGAATTCTCTGTTATGTACCGATAAGGCTGCCCTAAAAGCTCAACTTTCAAATGAATTTCCTTTTGCCAAACGTCTCAATAAGTTACGTAACTGCTTGTCATTAGGATAAACACCCAATGCACTTTCCAAATATCCCAATGCCATCTCTTTGTAACCGTGA
>JAMCPS010000160.1 GCA_023379705.1 Campylobacterota bacterium | reverse complement strand
ACAGAAATCTCGTGTTTAGAACCAAAGAAGCAGGGACTTGTATCGTGGATGTGTGCGGTTACTTTGTCCAAGACTCTGTTTTTGCCGTCAATGGCCTGACCACCTGCCATCTCAAAAATCATGGCAAATGGGAAAACTTCAAAGAGTTGACGCAGTTTTCCCTCGGGTTTATCCGATGCACCCGGATAGCTGAATAATCCGCCCCCTTTGAGGAGAATCTGATGCAAATCAGGAACCATCCCTCCCGAATAGCGCAGACGATAGCCGGTTGCGAAAAAAGAATCAATCATTGCTTTGTGGTACGGTGCCCAAAACTGCTGGGTTCCGCCTGGTGCCATGATTTTACCCTTCTCATTTAAATGAACCTCTTTGACGTATTCAAATTCGCACGCTTGAAGCAAGTAAAGTTTTACTTTTCCATCATAGGCGAATACAAGTTCAACCCGCGGTCCATAAACGACGTAACAAGAGGCAACAAGCTTACTCCCAACGAATTCTCCATCATAAATGCCGAAGATTGATCCGACACTCAAATTTACGTCTACAAGAGAAGATCCGTCAAGTGGATCAAAAGCGATAAAGTACTGTCCCGCTTCATTAAGCAGCATCGGCAGCTCTTTTTCTTCACTGGCAATGGTGTGAACACTGCTGATACGGCTTAGTTCTTCCTCTATGATGAGGTCGCTTTGGATGTCAAGCTGCAGTTGTGTTTCGCCCGAACTGTTCTGTTCCTGGGAATAACCGATGTCTTTGACATCGATAGCGTGTTTAATACGAATAGCGCTTCGCTCAATCGCTTCTAAAATTTGTTTCATTCAATGACCTTTGCGTGTGTTAAAATCCAATCAATCACTATGTCGGCATCGTTGAGATCGAGTATGTCAACGGATGCGGGAAGGGAATAGTCGGTGATGGTGATGGTATGATCGGTTGCCAATGCATTCATGTACGGAAAGTAGTCTTCATCTATAGAGTTACGAAAAATACTGATACGGGGAAGCGGAAGATTCTTGAGCCCTTCCACCAAAAGGACATCAAATTCGCCAAACATGGCGATCATCTCATCGAGTTCTTTGTGCTGTTTTGAAAAATAGGTTGTACGGGCAGGGGAGGTAACGATTACTTCAGCTCCTGTGTCGCTGAACTTGTAACTGTCTTTACCGGGAACATCAAAAACGGCTTTGTCTTTGGGGTCGTTTTTGATGATAGCGACCTTCAATCCGCGTTCATGAATCATCTTGCGCGCTACTTTGAGTATAAGCGTTGTTTTGCCACTGTTGGAGGGGCCTGTAAATGCTACTGCTAAACGTTTTTCCAAAAATAGCCTCTATTATTGCTTTTAGATAAATAATGAACAACATTATAACAACTTTACCCAAACAGAATAGGGTTTTTAGAGTTTTTTATACCGTGAATTGGTAAATGTGATTGAACACCGTATGATTTCTTAATTATCCTAATACTTTATTTCGTTAGAATTAACCCATGAAAAGCTTTTTTCCTTTTATCATCACGATACTTTTTGCTATGGTTCATTATTTGGCCTATACTCGTGTTATCCATCGGATGCATGTTAAAGTACGAACAAAAAGAGTCCTAAAATACCTACTGATTTTGAACATGTTGGTCATAATCGGCTATCTCGCAAGCCGTTATACCCTTAGTCCACCTAAATATCTCTATTTTTTGCTCTCACTGGGAATTGGGGTGGGTTTTGTCCTTTTTATCGGGACGATTTTGTATGAAGTGCTTCATCTTATGCAGCATTACACCCCCTTTAATGAGGAAAAACGGACTTTTTTCAAACGCACTAGCGACATCGGATTTTTAGCTCTTGGCAGTGCCTATATCGGGGCTGCTACTCTAGAAGGTTCCAAGGACCCTGTGGTTAAGTATGTCGATGTTAAACAAAACCGTTTTAACGGCAAGTCCTACACTATTGCCCAAATCAGTGACATGCATATTGGAGGACTCATAGATCGAGAATTTGTTTTCAAAAGCGTTCAAATGATCAATGAGCTCAAGGCAGATATTATTGTTATAACGGGAGATTTATCCGATGCCCATGTCAATGATATCAGAGAGGCAATTGATGAACTGCGTCATCTGCAAAGTCGTTACGGCACCTATTACATTGTTGGAAACCATGAATATTTTCATTCGCTGGAGGAAACCATTACCCATCTAAAAACACTCAATATTCATGTGTTGGAAAACAGCTCCGTTAAGATTGAAGATTTTTACATTGCTGGCGTATATGATCTTTTTGGATACCGATTCGGGTCACATTTACCTGACATCGCTCAAGCTATGAAAGAGATTCCAAAGGACGCACCCACACTGCTTTTAGCCCATCAGCCAAAATACACAGAGTATCTCGAAGGGTTTACTCCCTCATTAATACTCAGCGGTCATACCCACGGAGGACAAATCTGGCCGTTTGAATATCTCGTCCGATTGGCACAGCCTTACATAGCAGGGCTTTATTCATTGGATTCAAATCGCCATATTTATGTCAACAGCGGAATCGGATTTTGGGGTCCACCAATGCGTCTTGGCTCTCAGGCAGAAATCACCTGTATTAGGTGGTCATGAAAATTGCGTCGTAGCACTTGAGGGTTGAATGGGCTTGAAAACAAATTTAGAAGATTGTTGTGATTGATGTTTGTGGTTGGTTGCGGAAGCAGGATTTGAACCTACGACCTTCGGGTTATGAGCCCGACGAGCTACCGGACTGCTCTATTCCGCGATATAA
>JAMCPS010000159.1 GCA_023379705.1 Campylobacterota bacterium | reverse complement strand
AAATGTGGAGCTTTTTGAGGGTATCGGCAATATCAACATTGCTGGCTTCTTCAAAATCAGAACTTTCCAGAAATAACACATTTTTAAGTTCGCTTGTAAGCCTCTCGATATCATTGCCTAAATCCTCAATAAATTGACTCTTCTGATACTGTTCATTATTCTCATACACATCAAGTCGTGAGCGCATTAATGCCAGTGGTGTTTTTAATTCATGGGCTGCTTCTTGAAATAACTCAGCCTCTTTGGAGCGAAATATCTCCAAACGATGAATTAACGTGCTGAATGCATGGGAAACCTCTTCGATCTCTTTACCCGGATTATCAAGTGAAAAGTCAAAAGGTTCTTGACTGTTCCATTCTCGTGTTTTTTTCGCTAAAACAGCTAAAGGTTTCATATAATAATCCAACAAAGCGATACTGATCAGCAAAATAACCAGCAGTGAAACCAAATAGCGCGAGAGTAGCTTTTGAGCATACTTTTTAACGGATTGATCAATTTTTTCATAATCACTAAGGACATTAAGATAGTATCCATGAGGAAGCGTATGTGCTACAGAAATTTGTTCTTTTTTAGCAATATACGGTTCTTGTGTAACTATAAATTGAAGATGGCTAGCTTCTGAATCTTTCAACACCATCTCTGTGTGAGGAATGGAAGAGAGGAAAGATAAATCACTTTGCGGTGTCAAAGGAGAATGAATGTATTCTCCTGCGCTCTCAGTTAGAACGTGCTTAAGCACTTTTTCCAAATCGGCTACTTTTTCACTGCGAATCGTCTCGGATGCCACCATCCAATTGAGGCTAAAAGCGATCGCAATAAGGATTGAAAAAATCAATGAAATTTTGATTTTGAGGGATCCTGCCCATCTAAATTTCAATGAGATACCCTCGTGTTTTAACCGTTTTAATAATAGACGGGTGCAATTTATGACGCAGACGTGCAACCAGCTCATCGATAGCATTGGGCGTGATATTTTGAGGGTTATCATACAAAGTATCCATAATTTCATCGCGTGAAGCAATCGCATTACGCGTTAGCAGATAAAAAAGCAAAGTATGCTCATTTTTTGAAAGTACCGTCTTTATTCCCTCTTTCTGGACACTTTGATGAATAAGGTCAATATCAAAACCATAAAGCTGTATTGTTTTTGGTGAAAATCGACGTGACAGTGCAATAATTCGCGCCCGAAGCTCTTTAACATCAAACGGTTTCTCAAGATAGTCATCCGCTCCAAATTCCAATCCTTCAACTTTATCATCTACCGTTCCAAGTGCACTCAGAATCAAAACAGGCTGTGAAGGATTTTTTTGTTTGGCATATAGGATCAATTCTTTGACCCTATCTTTACCATGAAAGGTTCGATCTAAAATAACCACCGCATAGGTAAATGCATCCAGGTGTATTTTAACTTCGTCAATTTCACTTGCTGTATCGACGATCCAACCTTCGTTTTTTAAGCTAAAGGCTAACAATTCTAAAAGCTCTTTTTCATCGTCCGCAATTAAAATACGCATTTACAATTCACTGATTCCATGAGTATACATTTTAATCTTCTTCCCATGAAGTTTCTGTTTGATTGAAGAAGAGAGGGCAAGAACATTCTCCTGGTCTAAAAAGAGTTTAAAAACACCAAAGTCAGCCCTCGCACTCACTTGCTCATGGGCACTTTTCAAAAAAGCTTCCGCACCATAGCGATTGCAGAAAAAAAAGTAAAAATCATTATACCCTTGCGAGAGTAAAAAATCTACCAAAGTATCTTTATGATTAATTTCAAAATAGATATCCATTTCACTCATGTTCATTTTTGTCCCCATTTATAAATTATTTTAAAGGCGGGTGGCAAAATCAATAGGGTCAAGATGGTTGAAGTGACCAATCCGCCCAAAACAACAATCGCCAACGGTTTTTGAATTTCACTTCCCACCCCTGAAGCAAATAACAACGGCAATAATCCAAGTGCCGCAATAAATGCTGTCATCAATACCGGACGAAGCCGTCGACGTGCTCCCTCATGAACTGCATCATCAATTGTCAATCCATTCCCCAGAAGGGTATTAAAATAACTCACCATCACTACGCCATTGAGTACTGCAATCCCAAAAAGGGCGATAAATCCGACAGATGCAGGTACAGAAAGATACTCACCACTTAAGAAAAGCGAGATAATTCCCCCCGTCACGGCAAAAGGGATATTCAGCAAGATAAGCAATGTAGCACTAATCGATCGGAAGGTGAAAAAGAGAATCAAAAAGATCACTGCAATACTCACCGGAACCACTGCCATTAATCGTGCTGAGGAGCGCTGTTGGTTTTCAAACTCTCCACCGTATACGATATGGTACCCTTTTGGCAGTTTTAGAGTGCTGTTAATTTTTTGTTTTGCCTCTTCGACAAATCCCACGAGATCCCGGTTCTCTACATTGGAACGCACCACACTCAAGCGCTCGTTATTTTCTCGAAGTACTTGGACAGGTCCTTCTGTCTCTGTAATCGTAGCAATACTGGCAAAAGGAACGCTTCCCCCTTCATTCATAGGAACTTCAAGTGCTTTAAATTTTTCATAATTTTGTGAAATGTCACTATCCAGACGGATCATTACGGGAGTACGTGCATTACCTTGGGGTATCGTATCAACAATGATACCTTCCAATGACGCTTTTAAAAATTGCTGAAGTTCACCACTGCTTACTCCTGTATTTGCCATTGCCAATCGGTCTGGGGTGATGCTAAGATAGTTAATTCCTTCATTAAGGGTAACAACAACTTCGCTTGAGCCATTAATGCCCTCTAAAATTGTGCCCACTTTTTCGCTAAGTCTATTGAGGGTATCAATATCAGTACCAAAAATTTTAACTGCCAAATCACCGCGTGTCCCCGTCAACATTTCCGATATGCGCATATCAATAGGCTGGGTAAAGCTAAAACTTATTCCCGTAAAAGGCTTAAGGGCAATCATAATATTTTTCATGATCTCTTCTTTATTTTTTGCTTTCCATTCTTTTTTAGGTTTTAGGATCAAAAATGTATCGGTTTGATTCAGGGTCATAGGGTCTAGTCCCAGCTCATCTGTACCCGTACGCGCAACAATCGTCTTGATCTCTGGAATAGTACTGAGAAGCTCTTTTTGTATTGCCAAATTGAGATCTTTGGATGCTTCCAATGAGATGGAAGGCATCGGTTCAACAATTAAAATCAAATCACCCTCATCCAATGTCGGCATAAATGTTTTACCTACCAATCCAAAAAGGGAAAAGCTTATGACTAAAAAGGCTATCGCTGCGATAAAAAGAGTCTTTGTTCGAGTCAAGGCAAAATTGAGTATCGGAGCGTACAACTGTGCAAAAAAACGGTCCAGTCGTGTTTCAGAGTGCGGAACTGTTTTAAGCAGCAGCGATGATACAACCGGAATTACGGTGAGAGAGAGAATCAATGAACCCAAAAGGGCAAATACGATCGTCATAGCCACGGGAGCAAAAAGTTTCCCCTCAAGCCC
>JAMCPS010000158.1 GCA_023379705.1 Campylobacterota bacterium | reverse complement strand
AAACACTGTTGCTTTATCGTCTGTCACGGATGTAAGAGAAGATAAAACTTCAATAGGATATGTAGAAGGAAATGGTAAAGTAACTGCCAAGCTTTACAGTTATGTAAATTTTGCAGACAGATACAGAGAGGGACTTACTAGGGTGTTAAAAGTTGCTAAGTTTAACTTGGTAAATAATCCTCTAGATGCTAATGCAAAAATAGATGTAAAAATAAAAGATATCCAGCTAATTTACAATGATACTAATAAATTTGATCAAAACCTAAATGGCAAAATACTCGTAGAGGTAACTCTAACAAAAGCTGATAAGATTAATGTGCTCACATTTACTCAGAAACAAGGAACATGGATTAAACCATCTTACACCTCTAAAGATGTAGAACCTTTACTAGACGCACTTTTTACTGACAGTATTGACGATATAGTTTCTAAGTTAGCCAATAAATAAAGCTCACGCTCAAGCGAAATATTATTTATTAGAAAAATAGCCTTCTAATATTTTCTTTCCATGCTCAACACCTGGTTGATCATAGGTATTTATTTCAAAAAGAGCACCTGCAGCAGACGTTAATAGCTCATAATACATGATCATTTTACCAACAGACAATTCATCAATGCATTCCCATGAAATCTCATCAATACTGACACCGCTTTGAAGTACGCTTTGCATTGTTGCTTGGCACTGTGCATTAATGAGGGTATTGAATGATTCACCATTAACAAAATCTGATTTTTCTAAAAATGGAAGTGACAATTCTGGAATCATAAGCTCATCGCGAGAATGTTCAATATGCATAAACGTAACTGTTTTATTAAGCGGCCCCTCAATAATCAGTTGTAAAAATGAATGTTGATCGACTGAACCTATCAAAGAAATTGGGGTCAATCCAACACGCTCACCACGAGTATTACGCTTTCCTAATGACTCTCCCCATATTTGAACGACCCATTTCCCAAACTCTTCAAAAGTGTCGGAATAGGAAAATAACACATTAATAGGAGAAACTTTCGCATTACCGACATAAAACGCAGCTTTTTGAAGTAAATGTTCCTCTTTTCGTGCCCAAAAGCTGTCAGCAAAGCTTTGGGCTCCTTCAAGGACACCCTCTACATTAAAGCCTGCTAAAACCAAGGGAATGACACCAACCGCACTAAGTACGGAAAATCTTCCCCCGACGTTTGAAGGAATCACAAAACGTTTTAAGGCATAATAATCTGCAAATTGGCTTAGAACTGAACCATCATCGCTTACTACCACAATCTGAGCAGAATTATGCAAATCAATTTGAAATTTTGAAATCAAAAATTTGAAAATGGAAAGCGTTTCAACCGTTCCGCCTGATTTTGAAATTACAACAAAAAGAGTTTTGGCAAACTCAATTCGTGAAGCTTCATAGGCAATACTGATTGGATCAGAATTTTCAAAATAGACAATTTTTTTAGCATGGGGAGTTGAAGCTCTAAGTAAACGGTCAATTGCTTTGATCCCCAAAGAAGAACCGCCAATACCTACAACCGCAATGGTATTAAAAAAAACCGTACTGCTTAATAATGATTCTTTAACATCCGCACATAAAGATATGGATGAGCTTGGCAGATCATAGTAACCAATAGTTCCACGCTCATATTTTAACGCTTCGTAGGCTTTTTCAAGTGTAAAAGGGTCAAGATTTTTGGTTTCATAATACCCTTTAAAACTTGGCATATTAATAATTACCGATCAAAACAGTCATGTCTACTAGTCGACTGCTGTATCCCCATTCATTGTCATACCACGCCAATACTTTAACTGTATTGCCATTCACAACACTGGTCATATCAGGAACATAGGTCGCACTGTAGGTGGATCCTATAAAATCACATGAAACGCGCATGTCATTGTCCACTTCGATCAGCCCCTTGAATGCACCGTTGCTTGCTTCCGTAAACGCAGCATAGATATCTTCTTTTGTAACGTTTTTAGATAAATTAGCCGTTAAATCAACAACAGATACATCGGGAGTAGGAACACGCATAGCATATCCATTAAGTTTTCCTTGCAAGTGAGGCATTACTTTACCTATGGCTTTCGCTGCACCCGTTGATGTTGGGATCATGTTTAAAGCGGCTGCGCGGGCACGACGCGGATCCTTCGCATGCTTTACATCCAAAATATTTTGATCATTTGTGTACGAATGAATCGTCGTCATAAGGGCATTTTCAATGCCGAATGCATCGTCAAGAACTTTGCAAACAGGACCCAAACAGTTAGTGGTACAGCTTGCATTAGAGATAATAGATTCACCTTTGTATTCATGTGAATTAACACCGATAACGTACATAGGAGTATCATCTTTTGCAGGTGCCGAGATAACTACCTTACGCACACCATTCTTAAGATGCTTTTGGCAACTCTCTTGATCAAGGAAAACACCTGTACATTCAATTACAACTTCGGCACCAGTACTTCCAAAATCGACCTTATCAGCATCACGCTCACGAAACATACGTACATTTTTTCCAGCAATAGAAATAGTATTTTCATCAATAAGTTTTGCATCAATTCCACGATGAACACTGTCAAATCTTAACAAATATTCAAGCATTTCGGGCTTTGATGTAGTGTTCAGAGCTACAAGCTCTACATCATCACGCTGCGCGATGATTTTGGCTACACTAATTCCTATTCGTCCAGTTCCGTTGATTGCTACTTTGAGTGCCATGAAGTCTCCAATGATTTAATAACTGTACGTAACGGTTATTGGAATTTGTTTTAAAGGCTGATCACTCTCAATGCGAATTTCCTGACCTTTTAATTTAGCGATATTGGTATATCCGCTAAGAATCTTACGCGATTTAGTAGTATATACTGTTTGACATTTACGAACTACTCGATAAGAATCACCTTGGGGCGTATTGTACTTACTGCCAACATTCTGACCCGCTAAAACACCTAAGATCGCACCACCAACAGTTGCAGCTGTTTTACCTCTGCCGCCTCCTACTTGATTTCCTAATACACCACCAAGAGCACCTCCGGCAACAGCACCAACAACATCAGCATTCTGTGTGCCGCTTTGAACCGCTTCTCTTACATCTTGACACTGTTCAGTTGGAATATCTTCATTAACTGTAGAATAAATAGGTATTGAATTAGTAACCTTAATGTATTCCGTTGTGGAAAAGCTTTCTGCACTCAAAACACTACTAGCAAGAATCATTGCTGAGAATACGTAAGAAACCTTATAGGTTGACATGGTAAATCCTTTTTTTATAATGGTGATATTATAGTCTATTATCGTTGATAAATAGTGAATTAACGCGGGTACAATAAACTATTTATTTTTCCGTATAAATCCAATATTTCACTTTTTTTCTCAAAAAAACTGTTCTTATTTGCAATGAGATGTGTTGTTGATTCCATAATCGTTTCGACAACTTCCAATCCGTTTTGCTTCATCGTGGCACCCGTATCAACCACATCAACAATCATATCTGCAAGACCAACAAGCGGCGCCAGTTCAATGGAGCCATAAAGCTTTATAATATCTGCGGCAACTGCACGTTCAGCAAAATAACGTTTCGTTATATTGACCATTTTTGTCGCCACTTTGATTTCTGATTTTGTGAAATCAGGGCGCTCACCCGCTCGCATACCTATGGCTATACGGCATTTTCCTTTTTGAAGATCAAGAAGACGGATAACATCCAACCCCTGCTCTTCGAGTGTATCAAGTCCTACAACGCCTATATCGGCTGCTTGATGATAAACATAGGTTGCTACATCTTGATTGCGGACAAGTAGAAATTTAAAGTTATCTGTTTCTAGAATTAATTTTCGGTCATCGAATTTAAAAGAACTTCCAAATATTGATTCAAAAATCTCCAAAGTATCTTCGGCTATCCGACCCTTTGGCAGTGCAACACTCAACATCGATGTTCCTTTTCGATAAGTTTTATCATCCCTTTGAAAACCAAGAGATCATCCACGATAGAATCACCTAATAAAGATGATAATACCCTTGAATCACCCCCTGTTACATAGATAGGTCTTCCTAAACTATTGATTTTATCGATCAAAGGTGCTAGAAAACCTATTGTAATTGCGTCAGGGGTATTTTTCGCCATTATAGTCAAATCAACCTCAAAGTTAAATGACTTAGCCAGTGCAGGCGACAATTTAGCATAGGCTTCTTGTGCGCTTCTCAGGCCTAAAGCGATAAAACCTCCCTTATGTTCTCCTTCATCCATAACATCAACCGTAATGGCACTCCCTGCATCAACAATAACACCGGAACTTATTGCTTCACACGCCATGATTCTGTCTATTCCCATGGTAGCATAATACTTTGTTAAATCTACAAATTGAGCAATATTACACCAGTTATCAAATGATTTTAGAACGGATGAAATCTTGGTATTGACACTGATATAGTAAATCTTCTCTATATGCTCTTTGGGGTCAAAATCATCAACACTCTGTTTAAAAGATACCCCATTTACATACCAATCCAGTGTTGTATTTCCAATATCACATAATATCATACAGCTTCCTTTGACATAGGGTGACAATTTAAAACTGTCTCATGAAGATGATGTTTTTGCACATGGGTATATATTTGAGTTGTCAACAAAGATGCATGCCCAAGAAGCTCCTGTACCACCCTTAAGTCTGCGCCTCCCAATATCAGTTCCGTAGCATACGAATGTCTTAATGTATGAGGTGAGGTACCCAAATATTTTTGGCAAACTTTAAATGCGGTGATACGGCTCAATGACTGGCCGCGATAATTTACCCAAAGCACATTGTGTCGAAACGGTATTGCTTCTTGATAACGCCTAAGCGCATCTATTGCATCTTGCGCTATAGGAATATAACGCTCTTTATCCCCCTTGCCATGACGGACACGAAGCCACTGTCCTTGTATGTCTTCTTCTTTAATCTCTAAACACTCACTTATACGTGTTCCGGTTGCGTATAAAAAAACAATCAATGCATAATCACGCATTCCTATCCAGCTACTGATATCAATAGACTGCAAGGATCTCATAATGGATTCATAAGGAAGATATTTAGGCAACGATTTCGGAAGTTTTGAGAGAGAAAATTTAGAGAGAGATGAATCATATTGATGCCGATGACAAAAATCCAAAAAAGAATTAAGTGCTGAAAGTTTTCGATTAAGGGTCCTCTTGTTGTTTATGGATGAAAGCACCGAAAAAATCGACAATGAATCCATATCGATAAGTGCTTTTTTGGATGTTGATTCAATCTCTTGAAGATCACTGCGATAAGCATCAACTGTTTTTAGACTTAAAGACCTTATAATGGCTATATACTCCAAAAAGGCTTCAAGCTCTTTAGACATTATTTAATCGAAATATAGCGATCATCAAAATAAAATCGATCATTACCTACAAATACAGGATCATGCTTCATATCGATATCGTAAACGTCGTAAGCGAGAAGGTTTTTAGTCAGCGCAATCATGTATCCTTCCCGTTCAAGAACATAGACTCGATCATTTTGAACACTGATACCCACGAAATGTGCAAATGGAAACTTTTGTTTTCCTTTGTACTGTAAAGTTGGACTCAAAGCAATTATTTCTCCCTGCTTCGTTGTTAACCAAACGCCCTCTTTCGTGTAAGCAATGTCACGAACTTCATACTTTTCACGCTGCTCTTTGTCAGACAAAGCCAATACAGTATTTCCAGTAGAAGCAATCATGTTATTTTCAATAACATTAAGATAGGTAATATTATTAAAATACTCTTCTGAACCCACAATAATTGAACGAAGAACTTGCTTACTAGCAATATTCACAATAACAATTTTTCCATCGAGGCCTAAGAACAGAGCCAAATCTTTTAAGAAATAGGGATTGGCGATTCGTGCATCAACAGCTATTGGAGAGCTAGAACTCTCTTTAAAGATAACTTTTTTTGCTGATAAAGAATACAATGCTATTTCATTATTAGCAAACAGTATTGCTACTGTATCCTCTTGAATACTTGCAGCGGCAATGGTTCTGTTTAGATCCAATATTACACGCTCACCTAATCCTTCTTCTGGAAAAAGCTCGAGATTATTGTCAGCGTTTTGTGTAATTACCCAACCGTCGCTTAGATTTATTAAACGATTTTGATTAGAGATTTTATGTACTTTTTCACCCTCTTTGGTCAAAATATGCCCATTTTCGAGTACGGCTGCAGCCTGGGATATCTGCTCAATCGACGCGCTTAAACGTCCTGCATTTTTCCATTCACCTTTTACTTTTTCAGGTTTAAAAACCTCTTTACTAGAACATCCAACTAAAAACAATGCGCTACAAACAGACAATCCTAGGAAAAAATTCTTCATTCTTTGACTCCAAAATGACTCAATGTTTGCGCTGTAGGATACATTACGGAATCCTCTTTAATCAATGCCAATTTACTATTAGCAGATGCGGTATCTCCTTTTTGAATCAACATGACTGCCATTTCTATCAGCGCCATATCCTGATAAATTGCATCCTGTTTTTTTGCATAACTTTCCAATGCTTTTTGATCATTCATCAAAACAGCTGTTTCATATGCCGCAATATCTGCAATTTCAGGTGATTTTGCTTCCATCAATGAACGCAATGCTTTTACATCACCTACCTTGATCGCCTTTGACAAAGTGTACAACTCATGCAGTTTACTATTTTCTTTTTCAAGATTTTTTAGTGCTTCTGCATTGTCAGGATTTGCTAACAAAGCGCTTAAAGCCTCATTTGAATTCTCTATTTTAGCCTGATCGTAGGACTGATACGCAATGGCACCGCCCACTGCAAATAATAATGAAATAACGGATGCTATTAAAGGCTTTTGGTACTTTTTGACAAAACGCTCTGTACGTATTGCGCTTTCAATAAATTTTTCTTCTGCGCTAAGCTCATCTTTTAGTGTCTGAATATTCTCTTTAATGCTCATATAGGTTCCTGTCAGTTATGTTAAAGATACAATAATAACCCAGAGATTGTTAAAGTTTAGTAAACCCATAATTTCGCTACAATTAAGCTACTAAATTTCAGACCAAAGGTCCCACAGTGAAAATTGACGAAAATTTATTGCAGCGATTAGAAAAACTCTCTTATCTCCAAATACCTGAAGATCATAGAAGTGAAATGATTGCACAGCTTAGTGAAATTGTTTCCTTTGTTGATAATCTCTCAGAGCTCTCAACAGATGGTATTAGTCCAACATTTACGATGAACGGTTCTGCAACACAGTTACGTGATGACAAAAGCCATGCCAATCGAGCAATTAATGATGATATTTTATCAAATGCACCACATTCAAAAGATCATTTTTTCATTGTTCCAAAGATAATTGAGTAATTTGATGGTCACTGTTTATGGAATTAAGAACTGTGATTCTGTTAAAAAAGCACTCAAATTTTTAAATGAACAATCAATATCTTATAGCTTTGTTGATTTTAAAAAATCACCTGTAGATATTGATAAAATAACTCAATGGCTAGGTCACGTTGATATGTCAGTTTTATTAAATACAAAAGGGACAACCTATAGAACGCTAAGTCTTAAATCGCTTGATTTAAACGATAACGATAAAGCACAGTGGATGTCAAAAGAAAATCTACTTATTAAACGTCCCGTGATAGAATACAATTCAAATATCATCGTCGGTTTCGATTTATCTAAATATGAAGGAATCTTTCACTCATGAGCCAAGCACTGGATATTCATAAACTTCTTAAAAGCGTTGTCGCTTATAAATCGTCTGACTTACACCTCGTAAGCCGTTCTGAGCCACAGATTCGTATTGACGGTCGTCTGGTCGCTCTCAATCTCCCTGTTTTGGATGGGAAGCAAATCGAAGAGATGGCTTATTCTCTTTTAACAGAAAAACAGAAAAAAGTGTTTGAAGAGCACAATGAACTTGACTTTTCAATCGTCATCCCAGATGTAGGGCGCTTTCGTGCTAACTACTACAAAACCATGGATGAAGTAGCGTGTGCTTTTCGTATCATCCCCGTGATTATCCCCTCATTGGATGATCTGAATGCAAAAAAAATATTCAAAGAATTGATTAAACGTGAAAAAGGGCTGATCCTTGTTACCGGACCAACCGGAAGCGGTAAATCGACAACCCTTGCCGCAATGCTCAATGAAATCAACCTCAATGAAGCACGACATATTATTACCGTTGAAGATCCCGTCGAGTTTGTCCATACCAACAAAAAAGCGCTCTTTTCACAACGAAATGTCGGAAGCGATACCGTGAGCTTCGCTGCCGCACTTAAATTTGCCTTACGGCAAGATCCGGACGTTATTTTGATTGGGGAAATGCGTGACCGTGAAACAATTACTGCAGCATTGACCGCGGCAGAAACAGGACACTTGGTATTTGGTACTCTTCATACCAACTCTGCCCCTGGTACGATCAATCGTATTATTGACGTTTTTAGCGGAGATGAGCAGCCACAGGTACGTGCACAGCTCTCAACGTCACTCGTTGCGGTTATCTCACAAGCACTGCTACCAAAAATCGGTGGAGGTCGTATCGCTGCTCAAGAGGTTATGATTACCAATCCAGCGATTGCCAATTTAATACGTGAAGATAAAGTACACCAAATTTATTCACAGATGCAACTTAATCAAACTTCAACAGGAATGACAACACAGACCCAAGAGCTTGTAGAATTTTTACGTAAAAAATTGGTTAGTAAAGACACTGCAATACAGTATTCAAATAAACCAGATGAGCTCATACGAATTATTGAGTCAATGTAGTATTTTCCCTTCTAAAGGGAAAAACCATTAATGAAGCAGTTTATTAAGGATGTGCTTCTCTAAGTGTATCAGCAATAAGAAAGGCCAACTCAAGTGATTGATCCGCATTAAGACGTGGGTCACAATGAGTATGATAACGGCTTTGTAAGTTCTCTTCAGTAATCTCAAATGATCCGCCTAAACATTCAGTCACATTTTTACCGGTCATTTCCAAGTGAACGCCGCCTGCGTAGGTCCCTTCAGATTTATGAACTTGGAAAAACTGTTTCATTTCTTTGAGAACAGCGTCTACTGGGCGAGTTTTATAACCACCACTACTTGTAATCGTATTACCGTGCATCGGATCACAGCTCCAGAGAACTTTTTTACCTTCACGTTCGATCGCTTGAATCAATTTCGGCATACCCTCGCCTACTTTGTCAGCGCCCATACGAACAATAATATTTAGACGACCTGCTTCGTTATTTGGATTGAGAACATCACACAAACGGATCAAATCATCCGTATCCATTGATGGACCGGCTTTAAGTCCAATCGGATTTTGAATACCACGCATAAATTCAACATGCGCACCATCCAACTGACGTGTACGATCTCCTATCCAAAGCATATGAGAAGAAACATCGTACCATTCTCCTGTTAATGAATCTTGACGTGTAAATGCTTCTTCATAAGGCAATAAAAGTGCTTCATGAGACGTATAAAAATCAGTTTCACGAAGAGTACGATAGGTATCTGAAGTAATTTCGCATGCCGCCATAAAACGCAAAGAATCATCAATTTGCCGCGAAAGCTCTTCGTATTTTTGAGTTAACTCATTTTGCCCCACAAACCCAAGATTCCACGCATGCACCTGATGCAAATCAGCCAATCCACCTGATGCAAAGGCACGAAGTAAATTTAACGTTGCTGCTGATTGATTATACGCTTGAACCATTCGCTGCGGATCCGGCACGCGCGATACATCCGTAAAATCAACACCATTGATAATATCCCCACGATAGCTTGGCAGCGTTACGCCGTTGATTGTTTCATTATCGGATGAACGAGGTTTTGCAAATTGACCACCCAAACGCCCTACTTTGACGACAGGTACACCGCCGGCGAATGTCATAACAACTGCCATTTGCATCATAACTTTGAATGTGTCTCTAATATTATGCGCATGAAATTCTGAAAAACTTTCCGCACAATCTCCGCCTTGTAATAAAAAAGCTTTCCCATTGCACACATCGGCAAGACTTTTTTTCAAATTGCGCGCTTCCCCTGCAAAAACAAGTGGCGGATAATTTTTTAGAAGAGACTCTACCTCTTCCAGATGTCTTTTATCTGGATAAACCGGTTGCTGCTTTATTGGCATATCTCTCCAGCTAGAACGACTCCAATTTTTCATATTGTGCTCCCCTTATAATTTCAATCAAAAAATTTTATATTTTATATCTTTGGAATATGAATTCTATCGGATTATCCTAAAAATGGACTGATTTCGCCCATATGAAAGCTCTATTTATGTTTTAAAAAGTATAATTGCGTAATTATAAGCACTAATCATAGACTATATAAATTTCACACTCAAGCCTATTTTAAGAGAGCCCATGGAATCAACTCAAATTCAGCCATTTCTTTCCCTTTTTTGCAAAGAACTCTCCTTACATCTAGAATCTGCAAGTGCTAGACAAAAAGATATAAACTCCAGTGAATTTGCTGAACTGGTTTCCACTGCAACCAAAGAGATATTGGACTCATACCTTGATGGTTCACTCGATTTACAAGAATATCACAATTCTAAAAACAATGCTTATAAAGAAATAGCCATTCAAAGTATTGGCTCATTTGCCAAAAGTAATAAAATAATAGAAGATATCAGTGATGAACAAACTGACCTTTTAGGCTGTGATACCTTGAAAGAGTATATTGATTTTTCTCTGATTTCTGAAAAAATGTGTGATTTACAATCTCATCTGAATAATGAAGTTGGCCGTGCGAATCAAATCATTCAAGAACTAAACAATCAAGTTCATGAATTGGAAATCACGACAACGCTTGACCCGCTTACTAAAGCTTATAATAGACATGCATTGCAAAAAAACTTCACCGAACTGTTATCAAAAGATCGATTTTCCCATGAGATGTTTATCCTTATGATTGATATTGACAATTTCAAATCAATTAATGATAAATACGGGCATATTGCAGGAGACAAAGTTCTAATATTTGCCTCAAAATTACTTAAAAAAACATTAAGAGATGGTGATAAGCTCTATCGTTTTGGAGGAGAGGAGTTCGTGATTCTTCTCAATAGAACCAATTTAGAAGGGGCGACTCTTGTTGCTACTCGCCTATTAAATCTAACACGTCAAAATAAGCCTTTGTATCAAAATGAGCAAATCGGTGTAACTCTGAGTATTGGATTAACTCCTGTACGCGATGATGATACACTAGATACTCTTATTCATCGTTCTGATGTTGCGCTTTATCGCGCTAAAAAATCCGGCAAAGACCGTTTAGAAATGGAGATTTAATAAAAATGAATTATTTTGATGTTGCTGTTGGCAGTATTGTGTTGTTGTTGGGACTCAAAGGTTTAATGAACGGTTTTTCAAAAGAACTGTTTGGTTTAATAGGAATTGTGGGAGGTCTCTTTGTGGCTTCACATATTGGTGGTCCTATCGGGAGATTTTTAAACGAGTCACTTTTGCATTTTGAAACTTCTGCGGCTGTAAATCTTGTCGGCTTTGTCTTTACGGTAGGTATATTTTGGTTATTAATGATCGCACTTGGCGCTGGCTTTAAACGGCTAAGCAGTCTTAGCGGTCTTGGCATTGTTGATCAAATACTAGGATTTTTTGTTGGTGCCAGCAAATTCTTCTTTATTATGTCTGTTATTGTTTATGCATTGTTTAGTGTGACTGCTATTCGTGAAAACTTTGGTGCTAAAATGAAAGACAGTATATTCTTTGAGCCAATGGTAGCAACTGGAAATTTTATACTTCATATTGAAACGAGTGAAGTACTTGACATTATGCGCGACAACAACCAAAGCGACTCCAATGGAACCGATGATAAAGATCAAGTGAAAGAAAAATAACGGATGAGCGCCAATACTGATTTTACGGAACGAACCGTTGAATACAATAAACTTCTAAGTGATTTTAAACAACTTCTTAGAGATAATGGCTTAAAATTTACAATACAGCGTGAAGTGATACTTGAAATGCTTTACAGTTCCGACGAGCATCTCACTCCTGAGTCACTTCACCATCTTATTCAAGAAAAGCATCCTGATCTCAATACAGGTATTGCAACGGTGTACAGAACACTCTCATTACTTGAAGATTCAGATATGGTTACTTCTCTCTCTTTTGGAGCTCAGGGGAAAAAATACGAATTGGGTGCAAAAGACCATCATGACCACATTATTTGTACCCAATGCGGTGCAATCAGTGAATTTGTCGATGATGAAATTGAAACAAGACAAAAAAAGATAGCAGAAGAGTTGGGATTTTTAATTCAAGAGCACTCAATGCAGATATACGGCATCTGTCTACCATGCCAAAGAAAAATGAAAAAATAAAGGGCACTTAAGTGACTTTCGATAACCAATACATTCAACAGCGAATTCAAAAAGCCAATCAATTGCGTGATATGGGAATTGATCCCTATGCTAATAATTCAAATCGCAATACAACGATTGATAAATATCATAACGTGAATTCGGATCTAGCGCATAAAGACGAAAAACGTGATGAGAATCGGCACTATACCGTTGCCGGAAGAATTAAGCTTTTTCGCTTGATGGGAAAAGCCAGCTTTGTTAAAATCGAAGACGAAAGCGGAATGCTCCAAATTTATGTAGCACGCGACAATCTGCCAGAAAATTTTTATAACGATGTGTTTAAAAAGCTCATTGAGGTAGGCGATATAATCGAAGTCAGCGGCTATCCCTTTGTGACGCAGCAAGGAGAGCTTTCTTTGCATGCCAATGAATTAACTCTTTTAACAAAAGCCATCTCACCTCTGCCAGAAAAATTTCATGGTTTACAAGATAAAGAGATGCGTTACCGTCAGCGCTATCTTGACCTCATTATGAATTCAGAAGTGCGCAAGACGTTTCATATTCGCAGTAAAGTAGTGAGCCTGACACGTCGCTTCTTTGAGGACAAGGGCTTTTTAGAAGTAGAAACCCCCATGATGCATCCGATTGCGGGTGGAGCCAATGCTAAGCCTTTTATGACCCATCATAATGCATTGGGAGTAGATCGTTTTTTACGTATTGCACCTGAACTTTATCTCAAACGTCTCATTGTTGGCGGCTTTGAAGCCGTATTTGAGATCAATCGAAATTTTCGTAATGAGGGAATGGATGCAACCCATAACCCTGAATTCACTTCGATTGAGTTTTATTGGGCATTCAAAACCTATAAAGATCTTATTGAAATAACAAAAGAATATTTTGAGTACTTATTTGATCATTTGAACCTACCAAAACGTCTCCCATACGGTGAACTTGAAATAGATTTTGATCAATTCACTGAAATAGAGCTGATTAAAAGCTTGACCCAAATCGGCGGGGTTCCTGAGAATGTGGTTAATGACAAGCAAGCAATATTGGATTACCTAAAATCACATAATCTTGAAGTCAAACCTGCCATGAATTTAGGGCAGCTCCAAGGGGAACTGTTTGATGAATTCGTTGAGGGGAAATTAATCAATCCGACGTTTATCACGCACTATCCGGTTGAAATTTCTCCCTTAGCGCGTCGCAATAATGAGCGTCCGGAACTTACCGATCGATTTGAACTTTTTATCGCAGGACGTGAAATAGCCAATGCCTTTAGTGAGCTCAACGACCCCGTTGATCAGCTTGAACGTTTTGAAGGTCAAATGGCGGCTAAAGATTCAGGTGATGATGAAGCACACGATATGGATGAAGACTTTGTTACAGCATTGTCCTACGGCATGGCACCAACTGCCGGTCAAGGCATTGGAATAGATCGTTTGGTTATGATGCTCACCAATCAACACTCAATTCGGGATGTATTGCTCTTCCCGGCAATGAAACCTATACACAACAATCAACTTAATAACGGAGAAGAAGAATGAGTTTCCTAAAAGAATATGACAGTGAAATCTACACACTGTGTGAAAAAGAGCTAGAGCGTCAAAGTGACCATTTAGAGATGATCGCTTCTGAAAACTTTACCCTTCCAGCGGTTATGGAAGCAATGGGCAGCGTATTTACGAATAAATATGCAGAAGGATATCCGGCAAAACGTTATTATGGCGGATGTGAATACGCTGATGGTGTTGAGCAGTTGGCAATTGACCGTGCATGCAAACTGTTTGGATGTAATTTTGCAAATGTACAGCCCCATTCCGGTTCTTCAGCAAACGGTGCCGTTTATGCAGCACTTTTGCAAGCGGGTGACAAATTATTAGGTATGGATTTAAGCCATGGCGGTCATTTGACACACGGTTCTAAAGTAAGTTTTTCTGGTAAAAACTATCATAGTTTTTCTTATGGTGTTGAGCTTGATGGTCGCATCAATTATGAGCGTGTCATGGACATTGCTAAAATCGTTCAACCTAAAATCATCGTCTGCGGCGCATCTGCGTATGCACGTGAAATCGATTTTGCAAAATTCCGTGAGATCGCAGATGCCGTTGGTGCAATACTCTTTGCAGACATCGCGCATATTGCCGGATTGGTATGTGCGGGTGAACACCCTAGTCCATTCCCATATGCAGATGTCGTTACTACGACTACGCATAAAACACTCGCCGGTCCTCGTGGCGGTATGATCATGACCAACGATGAAGATATTGCTAAAAAAATCAATTCAGCAATCTTCCCGGCACTTCAAGGTGGTCCATTGGTACATGTCATCGCGGCAAAAGCGGTTGGCTTCAAATTTAACCTATCAGATGAGTGGAAAACCTACGCTAAACAAGTAAAAGCAAATGCTAAAGTATTGGCAGATGTACTCATCAAGCGTGGTTATGACATTGTTAGCGGTGGTACTGATAACCATCTTATACTTGTCTCTTTTCTCAACAAACCTTTTAGTGGGAAAGAGGCAGATGCCGCTTTGGGAAATGCAGGAATTACCGTTAATAAAAATACCGTACCTGGCGAAACACGCTCTCCATTTGTTACCAGTGGTATCCGTATCGGAAGCCCTGCCCTTACATCTCGCGGGATGAAAGAAAAAGAATTTGAAATTATTGCCAACAAAATTGCCGATGTTTTGGATGATATTGAAAATACACAAAAACAATTTGCTATCAAAGAAGAGCTCAAAGCCCTTGCCCGTGGATTTATCATTTACAAACAACCAACTTATTGATACAATGGCCTTGGATTTTCCAACGCTATTTAAAACGGAGCTAAAATGACTTCTATGGATTTGAAATTGATAAAAATTGTTTCAGATCATTATTGGCTGAAACATAATGAAATGGTCAGTAAAATCGACTATAAAGGCCGAACCTTTTTTAATAAATATGAGCGTATTAATAAAATTCTGAGTCAAACTCTTATTGATCAACACCTAAAAAAACAAATTACTATTGCGCACTCGATTATCAACCAACACAATAAAGTTGAAAACATTGTGATTGACTATAATGGTAATGACCCGCAGCGTTTTTATCATAAGGCACAATTATTGCTACGTGAAGAAGGATACATCAATTTTACCGCTTATGAAACGAAAACACCCGGCCATTTGCATGTGTATATACACAAGGGGCACACAACATTTCAAGAAGCGATACAATTAGGAAAAACAATTTCAATGAAATTGGCTGCAAAACAGCCTAAACAATGGAGAATGTTCCCAACGGACGAATTACCGTTGGAATACAATATCCTAAACTTGCCCTATGAAGTATATGCTAAAGAACGCGGTGCTTCTTGGTCAAAACATATGTAACGCAAACAGGAGCAAAACATGGAAGAAAAAAACGAACTCAATGACATCATTTTAAATAAAAGCAGTTCCAATACCGCTAGTAAAAAGCTTTTACTTGCAATTGCAACTTTTACATTAATATTGATTATTGTATTGGTCATTATGAACTCGCTTAAAAATGATGAAGTTCAAAAATCACCACAAGCTATTTTGCCACCAGAGCCTACTGCACCTACTGAAATCATTAACGATCCATTATTTGAACCGGTAGAAATAATTCAAGAAGGTAATGAAACAGTACAGGGGACATCTGATCTCAATCAAGTTGCCCAAAAAATAAAAGAAGAATCATTACAAAATATGCCTGCAGCTCAAAATACGGTTATTGAACCTATTGCAGCAAGTGTCCCTGCAGTGAAAACAAATATTCAAGCTGCACCTGTTGCTGCTAAGCCAACACCTGCACCTAAACCTGTAAAAACTCAGCCGACAGTTACTGCTGAAAAAGTTCAAGGAAAGCCTGTTATTAAGCAAGTTAAACCAGCTGCGGTTAAAACAGTGCAACCTAATAAAAGCGTACAAACAGCTCCTAAAGAGACTCCTGCTCCTGTTGTGCCTCCTAAAACACCAGAAGTGAAAACGGAAACTGCTAATACAGCTATCTCCAGTACACAATCAACCTATTATATCCAGGTCGGATCATTTACCAATGAGCCAAATAAAGCATTATTTGATCGTCTTAATGCAAGTGGGATGAAATACACAACTCAAAAATCTGGCACAGTAACTAAAATCCTTGTAGGACCATTTCAAGGTGAAAAATCTGTACAAGATGCGATGGGTACAATTCGCCAAAATGTTGAGGCAAAAGCTTTTAAAATAAAGGGTTAACGTGATCTATTCACACCGTTTTACACTCGATCAATTTGCTCCTATTAGCATTTATGAAAAGCTCAAAGAGCTTTTTCCCCATGAAATCTCTTTTCTATTTGAGAGTGCAGGAAACAGTAATGGAAACTACACCATTATAGCTCTTGGCGCTCGTGAACGTCTAAGCTACTCCAATGGAGTTGCCAATTATACGGACAGCAGTGGCACAAAATGCATCATTCCAGAATCTCCTTTTGAATTTTTAAAACGCTATTACCGTTCATGTGACAGTGAGTACTTTCGTGCTCAAACCAAAAAACTTGATATTGGCTATGTTGATGGATTTATAGGCTATATCGGATACGATATGGCAAAAGTTTTTGAACCAACATTGGCTTCTTCCATGAGCAATTTAGAAGACCAAACCAATACGCCTGACATGGATTTAATCTTGCCAAAACTGGTGGTCGTTGTTTCTCATAAACTCTCTACCATCACGCTTGTATCAACTTTAGCAACTTTTCAAAATCAATTTAACGACATCGAGCGCAGCTTCAAATCTACCTATCACTATACACCCCTAATTCCATTGGAAAATGATCAAGGCGGGAATTTCATTTACAGTAAAGAAAAATTTTTTGATATGGTCGATAAATCAAAAGAGATGATCCGCAGCGGTGATGTGTTTCAAATTTTAATGACCAATCGCTACATACGCAATGTAACCGTTGATCCTTTTAGCTTTTACCGTGTGTTGCGTATTAAAAATCCTTCTCCTTATATGTATCTCATGGAGTACGGTGAATTTAGCATTGTGGGAAGTTCCCCTGAAGTCATGGTTAAATTGGATGATGGTGATATCTTACTTCGACCCATTGCCGGTACTCGCAAGCGCGGTGTCGATAAACAGCGGGACCTAGAACTGGAAGAAGAACTTTTAGCCGATCCAAAAGAGTTATCAGAGCACTTAATGCTCATTGATCTGGGACGTAATGATGTTGGACGTGTGGCAAAAACGGGAACCGTACGTGTTGAAGAGATGATGCACGTTGAACGCTATTCTCACGTTATGCACATCGTTTCCGATGTCCATGCACAACTGCGCGATGATAAAGACATGTTTGATCTTCTAGCAGCAACGTTTACTGCTGGAACCATGACCGGAGCACCAAAAATACGGGCAATGGAACTTATAGCTCAATACGAGGGTGTAAAGCGCGGTTTTTACAGTGGAACCATCGGATATTTTGGATTTGATGGCAATATGGATACAGCAATAACCATTCGAACGGCTCTCATCAAGCCCGATAAAATCATTCTCCAAGCGGGTGCAGGAATCGTTGCGGACTCTGTACATGAGCTTGAATACCTTGAAGTAACCAACAAGCTTGGAGCACTCACCAGCACCCTCAATGACCTTGTTAACCCTCAATAAATGAAACTTTTTACTATTTTTGGAGACCCTGTGAGTCATTCACGCTCTCCGTTGATGCATAATCATGTCTTTAAAATGCTGGGAGTTAACTCTTGCTATACTCGTACCCATCTCTGCGATGGCTCAAAATTGCGTGAGATATTCTTTGCCAAAGCACTAAGTGGTGCAAACATCACTGTTCCCCATAAAGAAGCCGCATTCGAAGCATGTGATGAAATACGAGGCCTTGCCAAAGAGATTGGTGCTGTTAATACTATAGTCAATGAAAATAGGCGCTTGATTGGCTACAACACCGATGCGGATGGTTTTATTGCCGCCATTCAATCGTTTGGCCCTTTGCGAAACGCTTTGATCCTGGGTGCCGGGGGAACGGCCAAAGCGCTTGCCACTGTTTTGCGGCAAAACAACATTGAACCGGTCATCCTAAATCGTTCTGCCAATCGTTTGAATCATTTTATCAAAAATGGCTTTCAGGCCTTTAGTTGGGACACGTTTACACCTGACTCCTATGATCTCATCATCAATACTACTTCAGCAGGGTTAAGTGATGATTGTTTACCTGTAGATGCGTCACTACTAGAACACTTACTTTTATCTGCGCGCTGTGCTATCGATGTTATTTACGGAAAAGAGACCCCTTTCTTACGCGAAGTCAAAAAAGCGAATCTCCCCTTTAAAGACGGCTCCGATATGCTTTTGGAACAGGGAATACTTGCTAATTATCTTTTTATGCACGGTTTAATATCCACAGACATTATTCGTCCAATCATGAAAGAAAGCTTTTTATATTAAAGTCAAATAACCGCTATAATTAGACATCTTAATTCAAAGGCCATTTGTGTGCCATTTTCACAAACTTTCTAACGATGAAAAAATACTCCTACGGGATCAACTCCTCGCCTATGCCGCTTTAATCGGTGGGAAAAATGCATTACTCAAACTTCTTGAGACCATCCGCAATACTTCTCCCCATCCATTGATATCAAAAACGGCTTTGTTACGCTTTCCAAAGGGGCTTATCAAGTGGAATAAAAACGTCCATCGTGACAATCTCTCGCTCTTGAGTTCACGCATGAATGCACGTACTGATGAGAATCCAAATTTGATGGTATCCAAAGAAGACAAATCGTATAAAAATGTTGCTAATATGCTTCGTTCATTGGGACCGTTAACGTTTACCGTAGCCATGAACAAGGAAGAAGACGGATTGGGCTTTAATTTCAAAGCATTTGAGATTGTAGACAGTGATACCACATTGATGACGCCCATGTTTGAACTTTTTTTCTTTTGTTCTGTGAGTATTACCAAAAAGATTATTAACTATGCTGCCAATGATGACGCTGGAATAGATAATGCACAAGAAGACGATGAAACTCTTTAAGCTTTTACTCTGTTTGACACTGTTTAGCAGTGGATTATGGGCAAAAAACATCACTATCGCCGCAGCTTCAGATATGAAATACGCAATGGATGAGATCGTAAATCTTTACATGAAACATCATATTGATGTTAAAATCAATACCGTCTATGGCTCATCAGGAAATACGTTCACCCAAATCAGCAACGGTGCTCCTTATGATATTTACTACAGCGCAGATATTGAGTACCCAAAAAAATTAAAATCGATGGGCAAAGCTGTAGGAAATGTAAAACCATACGCCATTGGACGCATTGTCTTATGGAGCAATACTCAAAATACGACAAAAGGAATGGCTTCCCTGCTCTCTCCCAGTGTTAGAAAGATTGCTATCGCCAATCCTGATCACGCTCCATACGGTCGTGCTGCAGTAGCTTCATTGAAGCACTATGGGATTTATGATAACGTGAAAGATAAACTCATCTATGGTGAAAATATCAGCCAAGCTGCACAATATGTTCAAACAAAATCAGCGGATTTTGGTATTTTGGCACTCTCTATTGCAACCTCCCCTGCATTAAAAACCAATCTGCCGTATCTCATACCACAATCATCTCATCCTTTGTTGGTTCAAGGCTACGTGCAAGTTACCAATAATGCTGATGCTGCAAACTTTTTACTCTTTTTTGAGGGCAAAGAAGCAAATGCAATCCTTGCAAAATATGGGTTTACCCTACAATAATGAACACTCTTAGCGCCTGCGTTACCACCATAAAGAATTCTAGCCATCTGTGTGCATTGAATGTCGCCTATGGCAATGATTTATTTGAACTTATCCTTGTCGAATCACTTAGCCTAAGTGATGGTGATGCCGTGACACTTGTATTCAAAGAAACCGAAGTTATTTTACAAAAAACCTCTGCCCAAGTATCGTCCGCAAATACACAAAAAGGGACAATAGCATCTATCGAATCAGGAATCGTACTGACATCGGTTGCTCTGGCCTATCGCGATACAACAATCACTTCACTCATCACCACAAACGCATATAAGCGTCTAGAGCTTTCAATCGGTGATGAAGTCATATGGATGGTTCAGCCCAGTGAAATATCTCTGTTAAGGAGCAGTGATGGAGTCTGAGTTTATAGCCACAATGATGCTGACGTTTAAACTCGCATCCATTACAACGTTTATTCTTTTAATCATTGCTATTCCTTTGGCCTGGGTATTGGCTTTTAGCAAAATACGTTTTAAAAGTATTATTGAAACCATTGTCTCTATGCCTCTCGTGCTACCGCCCTCGGTTTTGGGTTTTTATCTACTCCTCGCCTTTAGCCCCTCATCGGGAATTGGGAGTTTTTTAATCGATCACGGAATACGTTTAGCCTTTAGTTTTGAGGGGTTGGTGATCGGTTCAGTCCTTTTTAGCTTGCCATTTATGGTTCATCCCATACAAGCGGCTCTCTCTCAAGTCCCGCTCTCTATTATTGAAGCTTCGTATACATTGGGAAAATCACCGCTTATTACTGCATTGCGTGTCGTACTTCCTTCCATTCGCCATGGTCTTATATCTGGAATCGTTTTAGCATTTGCCCATACGGTTGGAGAGTTCGGGGTTATCCTCATGATCGGGGGAAATATCCCAGGTGAAACCCGTGTCGCCTCAATCGCCATCTATGATGAAGTGGAATCGCTCAACTATGCCATGGCTCACCAATATGCCCTCACCCTCTTTGTCGTCACCTTTGCCATACTGCTTCTCGTCTATACCCTCAACAAAAAATCACTTGGGGGGATTCGATGATATTTATTAATATTACTAAGCATCTAGATACTGCTGATGGCTCAATCAATGCCCATTTCGAACTTACTATCAATGATGGGGAGTTTCTTACCCTTTTCGGTCCCTCAGGTGCAGGTAAAACAACTCTTTTACGGATGATTGCAGGACTCGAGCAACCCGATAGCGGTAAAATCGAAGTGGATGGGGAAGTATGGTTTGACAGCGCTAAAAAGATCAATCTTCCATCTCAAAAACGCAGTATTGGATTTGTGTTTCAAGACTATGCCCTCTTCCCAACGATGAGTGTACGCCAGAATCTCCTCTTTGCTGCTCAAACACCTGAACAACGTCATAATGTTGATGAACTGATCGAACTCGTTGAACTTACCGCCCTAGCCGATCGCCTCCCCTCTACGTTGTCAGGCGGGCAAAAACAGCGTGTTGCACTGGCGCGTGCCTTGGTACGCCATCCCAAAATTCTTTTGTTGGATGAACCGCTATCCGCACTTGACCCTGGCATGCGCCAAAAACTCCAAGATGAGCTCTCCCTTGTGCATGAACGCCTGGGTGTAACGACCCTGCTTGTGAGTCATGACATCGCTGAGACAGTCAAACTCTCCGATCGCTTAGCTGCCATCGAGGCAGGAGTGATCACCCGTGTCTGCCCACCTATGGAATTTTTCACGCCTCAAACTCTAAGTGGCAAGCTTCAGTTAATAGGTGAAGTATTATCTATCCAATACGATCACCCTGTCTATTTAGTTACCTTGTTGACAGGAAGCAGTATGATAAAAGCAGTTGTGAGTCAAGAAGAGGCAAGCTTTTTGAGTGTAGGAGCAAAGGCAACCATATCCTCTAAGGCATTTAACCCTATCGTAATGCCTTTAAACTAATTATTTTTTCTTTCCCCATTTTTTTGGAGCTGCTTTTTTCTCAGGGGCTGGTTCTTCACGAATTGCTCTGGGACCTCTTTTACCTACAAATTTACTCTGAACAGGCTCTTTTTTTCGTTTGTTACCGAATGCTCCTGCTGTTTTTCCTTTTTTCTCACCGTCTTTGCTCATGCTCTTACCGTGCGTTTTTTTACCCTCAAGAGCTACTGGCGGTATAAATCCATCAACGATAATCTGTTCAGGTTTTTTACCCAGCATGGTTTCGATTTTTTTCCATGAAATATGCTCTTTGGAGGAAAGAAGGGTAATGGCAACACCCGCTTTGCCAGCACGTCCCGTTCGTCCGATACGGTGGATATAATCACTGCTGACGTGAGGAATGTCATAATTGATGACCACACCCAAATCATCGATGTCAAGTCCGCGTGCGGCGATATCGGTAGCGACCAGAATCTTGATTTCACCTGATCTAAAATCTTTGAGTGCTTTATCACGTGCTCCATGTTTTTTGTCTCCATGAATCGTTGCACATTCCAGCCCACTCTCACGCAAATAAGTGCTCACTTCATCAGCAGCTACTTTGGTACGTGTAAATACGAGCACCTGCGGATAGTTGTTAGAACCGATCAGATACGCCAAGAGCTCACTCTTTTGCTCCATCTCGACAGGATGAACAATCTGACGTATCGTGGCATCCGCGGGTGAGAGATTATCAATTTCTACGAGTAGCGGCTTATTGAGTATCTTTTCACTGAGTCGTTTCACCGAAGGGGTCATCGTCGCTGAAAAAAGGATCGTCTGACGTTTGATCGGGAGCAAATCGATGATCTGTTCTACTTCTCTGATGAATCCCATGTCCAAAATCGTATCCGCTTCATCCAGTACCAAAAACTGTATTTTGGACAGTGGAATAGACCCCTGCTTGTTAAGTTCTATAAGACGACCAGGGGTAGCAATGATGATATCTACCCCTTTGTCCAAGGAGGCAATTTGCTTGGACATATTCATCCCGCCGGCAATGTTCAAAATTCTCATCTCCGTTTCCATCGCGTATGAACGTACAGCTTGGGTGATTTGTGCAGAGAGTTCGCGTGTAGGGACAAGAACCAATGCACGAACACGTGCCAGTTCACCCGGTACACTTTTGGAGAGCATTTGTAAAATCGGCAAAGTATACGCGGCAGTCTTACCCGTCCCCGTTTGAGCAGCACCCATAATGTCTCTTCCGCGTAAAATAAGAGGTATTGCTTTTATTTGAATAGGAGTTGCAGATGTATGCTCCAAAGCTTCTAAATTAGTGCGAAGCTGTTGGTTGAGTTGTGTAAATGGCATATTTTTCTCTTTTATCATTATATAGTCTTTCATTTTACCATTTTTATGCTTGGATTGGCTCGTTTTTTGCTACGATTACGCGACTGAAACTATCTAGAGGAAAAAATATTGAAATCATTGGCTCTCTTAGCTGCAACAATTACCTTATCATGGGGAGCCATGGTTAGTGGAACCGTTTATGACAAAGTTAACTCAAAGCCTATACAAAATGCCATTATTATCGCGAATGGCAAAGAATACCGAACTGACGTTAACGGCAGTTTTACAGTGCCTACTGCTGCGAGAATTGGTGTACGTGCCATCGGATATGACCGTAAGTTTTACAAAAGTGGCGGAAGAATGTATTTAAACCGTTTTATCCCAAAAGCCCTTTATCTATCAAGTTTCGGTGCTACCAGCGGTAAAATAATGGGAAATGCCAAACGATTGATTCGATCAACCGAAATTAATGCATTGGTTATCGACATTAAAATGGACCGTGGACAAATAGCGTTTAAAACCCAAAATGCCGTTGCCAATAAAATCGGTGCACAAGAGATTATTCTTTTTAAAGATATCAAAAAGTTTGTTGCGGACCTTCGCAATGAAGGGATCTATACCATTGCCCGTATTGTTTCCTTTAAAGACACCCCTTATGTAACCGCTTTTCCGCAATATGGCGTAAAGAAAAGCGATGGTACGCTCTTTAAAGACAAGGAAGGATTATACTGGATCGATGCTTCTCACATACAGCCTCGTGATTACATTATAAGCATTGCAGAAGATGCTGCGGCTGCCGGATTTGATGAAGTACAATTTGACTATGTCCGTTTTCCTGATCGTAAAGGGATTAAATTTTCCGTTGAAAATACTCAGGCAAATCGGGTAAAGGCAATTTCAGGATTTTTAGAAAAGGCACGTAAGCGTTTAATTCCTTACAATGTCTTTATTTCTGCCGATATTTTCGGATACGTCGGATGGCATGATGCCGACATAGAGATTGGACAGCGTGTTGATGCACTTGCGCCGTATGTTGATTATCTATGTCCTATGCTTTATCCAAGCGGATTCAATGCAGGAATTCCTGGATATCCAAATCCCGTAATGGCAAACTACGAAATTGTCAAACATTCATTGGATAAATCACTCACAAAATCGGGTAACTCTCCTATGTCCTACCGACCATGGCTTCAAGCTTTCAAAGATTATGCCTTTGACCGTCGCATATACGGTGAAAAAGAGATCCGCGACCAGATTCGTGCCAGTGAAGATTTTGGGAGCTGCGGATGGATTCTCTGGAACCCTAGAAACGTTTATTCAGGGGCAGGACTGATTCGTTTAGACAAAGAAGTGTGTGATACTGCTGTTAAAACTGTAGTAAAGCCAAGTGTATAAGTAATAAATCTTTCTCTAAAAATCAGGAATGATAAAGTACAATATAACTATATTGCTAAAAAAGGTTAATTTATGAACTCTGAAAAAGTAGTTTCCGGTTTTTTTATTATTTTGGCTCTCACGCTTAACTTCGGTTTTTTTATCGGTGATATTGATGTTATTGCTCATCACAGCGCGTACGAGCTTTTTGCCGCCATTGTTGTCAATCTCATTGCTACAATTATGAAGCTTGGGGATAAAACACAGACAGGATCCGTTCTTCTTGCGACCAGTTTTGTTGCCGATTTACAACTCATTTCCGCTGCTGTCGTTTGGGGTGTTATTAATATGACAAGCGTCATGACCCCTGAACTGTTTACTACTGTCATTTCTTTGTCTGGAGGTGCATTGATTGCTAATATTATCTCTGTTACCTTGTTTGTCGGCGAAACCCTTTTGCTAAAACGTTAATCCTCGCACTTTTATGAATAACGAATCATCCATCTGGCTTTTTTTACGCAAAATGAGGGCACCCCTCATTGTTCTTAACCTTGCACATGCGATTCCAGTGCTCCTGCTTACCCTTGTCCCTGGTATAGATGCACAGGGAAACCCTACCCATCTTTCAATCTTTGATGCCATGTATATTGTTGGCTATACTGCAACCACGATTGGATTTGGCGAAATTCCCTATGCATTCAGTTATCCGCAGCGTATCATTGTTTTAATCACCATCTATACCACAGTACCGGCATGGTTATATGCACTGGGGACGTTAATTAGTCTGTTTCAAGATAAAACCTACATTCATGCTATAAAAATGAACGCTTTTAGACGTAAAGTCCAGCAACTAGGGCAAGACTTTATAATTATTTGCGGGTATACAGATTCTGCAAAACTTTTGATTGATAAACTCAATGAAGATAATCTCTATCGTTTAATCGTCATTGATAAAAACAGTGATAAAATCGAAGCTTTGGAAAGCGAACTCTATATGCCATCCATTCCAGCAATAACAGCAGATGCATCTATGACGGATGTATTAAAATCATCAGGAATCCAATCACCTAACTGTAAGTTTCTTGTAACTTTATTCGATGATGATCAGCTTAATCTAAAAATATCTGTGCGTGCACGGATACTTAATGAAGATATTAAAATTATCGCCCGATCCGGAATAAAACATGGTGGAGAAAACCTTACAAATATTGGTGTAGATCACGTTATTGATATCTTTTCTATTATTGCAAGACGTATTGATTTTGCTCTAAAATCACCTTATCTTTTCAACCTCCTTAATTGGGTCCAAGGGGGCAACTTGCATGTAAGTAAAACGGATATATTGCCTACAGGCAAATACATCGTTTGCAGCCGTGGCCGTTTTGGCAATACAATACAAAATACTTTAGATAAAAATAATATAGAATACACCTATCTTGATATCAACAAGGAGGTTCATGAGAAAGTATCTTCTGATCAAGATTTCTTCTTAGAAGCAGGGATACTAGAATCTTCGTGTATTATTGCCGGGACAAATGATGATGCTATAAATCTATCTATTATTGCAACCGCACGAGCAATTAATCCCAATATATTTGCGATTGTACGCGAAAACGAACTTGAAGAGCGCAGCCTCTTTTCTCATTTGCGAGTTGATAAAATTTTTATTCTTGATCAAATTGCGGCATTAGACGGGTACAACTACATTGATCGTCCAATGACGTTAAAATTTATTGATGGCATCTCAGCTTTTGATAACCAAAAGTTAGTTGATACCCTTTTGCTTATTACAAATAGAATCAATAAACGTCCAAAATTGCTTGAATTAACAATTGACTATCAGCATATGTATGCCCTGACACATTGTCTTGAAGCCTGTCCTGTTACTATAGGGCAAATTTTGAATAATCCTTATCAAGATGGAATCGATTTAAAAATTGTTATTCTAGGTATTCAACGGGCAAATGGCGATTTTATACTCTTACCTAATGACAATACTCATTTAGAGCGTAGTGATCATATATTATTTGCCACAACCATTCCAAGTCTGAAAAAATTTGAGACCATTATTAACCATTACTATGAACTTTACTACGTACTTCACGGTGTAGAAGCTCAACGATTTAAACTTCCATGGATCAACTAGGTATTAACACGATCTTCCATGGCTTTAGTCAAAGACAAAATATCCACATTTTCCAGACTTACACCAGTAGGAACTCCTTGTGCTATTCTGGTAAATCGTACATCGCATCCATTAAGTTTATCTTCTATATATAACATCACACCATGATTGGCAATGGATGGAGTCAATGCAAAAATCACTTCCTTTATACCGCTATTGACCAAATCACGTAAATGCGGTGCATTAAGCTGTTCCAAGGATTCCAAGACAAAATAACGTCCGTCAAAGAGCCCATTTTCTTCAAATGTCAAAATATCTTTTGCATTTTCTACGATGCATAAAATTTCATGATTACGCCGTTCATCACTGCAAATTTCACAAAGCTCATCTTCGCTGATCCCACCGCAGGAACGGCATTTTTTAAGGCTGGTAATTGCATTCTCAATCGCATGTGCGAGTTTTAATCCACCAAAACTGTCATTCATAACCATATGGTATGCCAAACGTGTTGCTGATTTTTGTCCTATTGTAGGTAGTTGCTGCAATGCATCAACAAGTCTATTAAATTTTTCTAGGGAGCGTTTCATAGAGATATTGTATCGAAAAGATTTTCATTATTAGTTTAGTCTTTATGACTCAATTCTTGTAACACTGTGTTTGATATGCTATAATTCCGAAAATTTTTAACCTATTTATGGAGTTACACATGGACGAACTCAGTTATTATGAAATTCTCGAAGTCACAAAAAGTGCCAATGGAGATGAAATTAAAAAAGCTTACCGAAAAATGGCAAAACTTCATCATCCCGATCGAAATCCAGACAATCCTGATGCAGAACATAAATTCAAACTCTGCAATGAAGCCTATCAAGTCCTAAGCGATGATAATCAACGTGCGCTGTATGACCGATATGGGAAAGAAGGATTACAAGGCGGAGGTGCATCTCGTGGACGTGGTGGATTTGATGATCTAGGGAGTATCTTTGAAGAGATGTTTAATGGGTTTGGTGGAACTGGACGCCGCCAGTCACGTGAACCTACCGATAAGTTTGCATTGGACTTGGGTGTAGAAATCAAAATAAGTTTCAAAGAAGCCGTTTTTGGGTGCGAAAAAGAGGTAAATTTTACCAGTAAAAAGTCGTGTAAAACCTGTAAAGGAACGGGAGCCAAAGATGGCAAAGTTACTTCATGTAATCAATGTGGCGGAAAAGGGCAAGTGTATGTACGCCAAGGGTTCATGACATTTTCACAGACCTGTCCCGCTTGTCATGGCGAGGGGACGATGGCCACTGCCAAATGTTCAGACTGTAAAGGCAAAAGCTACACAGAGAGCAAAGAGAGTGTCACAGTCAAAGTACCAGCCGGTATTGATACTGGGAACCGCCTAAGAGTATCAGGACGCGGTAATACAGGTAAAAGCGGTGTAGCAGGTGATTTATACGTTACTTTTGAAGTTGAAGAGGACAGCCACTTTATCCGCAACGGAAATGATATTTATCTGCAAGTTCCCGTATTCTTCACCCAAGCCGTTTTAGGTGAAAATATCACCATTCCATCACTCACAGGGGATGTTCTGTTAGAACTTGAAAAAGGGACCAAAGACAAACAGCAATACCGTTTCAGAAATGAAGGAGTAGCAGATGTTCACGGTCGGGGCAAAGGGGATTTAATCGCACAAGTCACCCTCACCTACCCAACAAAGCTTACCGGTGAGCAAGAAGAACTCTTACAAAAACTTCAAGCAAGTTTCGGAATCGAGTCAAAACCACATGAGAGTCTATTTGAATCAACCTTTGATAAAGTCAAAGGATGGTTCAAGTAACCGCTCTACCCTTCCATTTTTTTTGCAAGGTAATTTGCCGTTGGCGCATCTACTGAATTGACATGCAAAACGATCCATTCAGGTGTTTTGTGTACAAAGTTAATGATTTTTTTGATATCCCCGAACTTTTTCCACTGTCTGACTGCAGAGTCAAGATCCGATAAAAACATATCATGAGCCGTTTTATGCATATCATACGATGGAAAATCACACTCTTCCATCAATCGTTCTTCGTTAGCAAAATGATTATGAACATGGTCTATGTATTCATCAAGCTTTTTTTCCAGCTCACTCAACTCTACCGTTTTTCTATCAACTCCAAATGCAAGCTTCTCAATTTCATTTAGAATTTTTATCTCATTTTCATGCGTCAGCTGCATTTGCTCGACGCTCATCTCCTCAATTTGCTCAATATAAACCAATGCCATAAAATCTCCCCTAATAAACCTTATATAGTAGAGCGTTTTGGATAAGCCATTGCAATAACAATCGCAATGACGGCATAGGTCCATGGTACGAAATCCGGTACCGGGACAGGGTCTCCTTTTGCATACGAATGCATTCCTGCTAGATAATAATTAACCCCGAAGTAGGTCATCAAGACTGACGTAAATGCTAAAAGTGAAATAACACTGAAATTATAATCATTATAAGCACCCTTAATCATACGTAAATGTATCACCACGGCATATACCAATATCGTAACCAATGCCCATGTCTCTTTTGGGTCCCATCCCCAATAACGTCCCCAACTCTCATTGGCCCACACACCGCCTAAGAAGTTACCAACCGTCAATAAAACCAACCCGATCATTAAGCTCATTTCATTGATGCCATTAAGCTCTTTGATGGCTAGATTGAGACGTGCCTCATTGGAAGGTCTTTTGAGAATAAAGAGAATCAAGGTAATCATTCCAAGTAATGCTCCAAGTCCTAAGAAACCATAACTGGCCGTAATCATAGAAACGTGAATACTTAACCAGTAGGACTGTAATACAGGTACAAGATTCGTAACCTGAGGATCAAGCCAGTTTAGGTGTGCAACGAAAAGAATAATACCGGCCATAATCCCAGTTGCAGCAAGGGTGATCGCCGACTTTCGTGAAAATATAAATCCTGCCAGTACGGTTGCCCATCCGATATAGACCATGGATTCGTATCCGTTAGACCATGGAGCATGTCCTGCAATGTACCAACGCATAGCTAAACCAGCGGTATGCGTGACGAAGAAGAGTACCAATAAAGCAAATGTTGCTTTACTGAACATTTCAAGATTGAAATTTGGCTTGAGTATTTTTAGAAATGAGAGCAAAAGTAGAGTAAAACCGACAATAAAATACAAAGGCCATAATTGCTCGAAAATATTCCATTTGTTATATGCGAGTTCTACTTTTACTTTTGTATCACTTGGATAGACACTCGCACCTGCAAAATGCTGATACTTATCAATCAAGGATAATGCTTTGTCCGCTTGTGACCAATCACCGCTTTTGAGTGCGGAATCAACAGAATTAAAATAACCCATGGCCATCAAACGTACCATTTGGCTGTCTTTTGTATCCAATGTCTGCAATGCCTCAATGGTCGCATACCATTTGTTGTTTTGATCATTTGGTTTTGGCCACATTTGAATAAGAGAACCAGTATAGACCAAAAATGCAACATTCACACGTTCATCAATTTGCAATAATGCTTTATCAAACTTATCACGTTTACCTGGAGCTTTACGATTTGCTTGATCAACTTCAGAAGCCAGTTTATATCCCGTAATCTGATCAGGTACTTCAAAAAACTGAGAGAAAGCTGCCACTTTTGCATCTTCCGGAAGACCAATACGTTTATTGATCTCTTTGTCTCCTGTTTTAATCATAGCAATTTCGCGCCATGCATCGGGACGTAACATCATCCCCATTATGACTTGGTTGGCATTGAGACCTAACAGAGATGTACTGCGGTTGAGTTTAGACAAAATTTCATGAGATAAGGTATCCAAAGGTTTCATACGACCAGCAGAATCTTGTACAATCAAATTCCCAAACTTTTGGGCATGCGCTGCGTCAAAACTTTTTGCGATAGTAATGACGGGATTTTCAGCATCGGCAGCACGAAGATTTACGCTGTTTAATACTAAAATCATTAGTGCAAAAGATGATGCAAGTTTTTTAGCATTCAATGATTTAAGTTTCTCACTAAGGGCGTTAAATCGACCGTTTTTAACAATCAGAACACCAAACAATCCAATGGCAAGCAATAAGTAACCCACATACGTCACCAAAGTACCAGGATCTCGATTGACGGATAAAACCGTTCCCATTTCATCTTGATCAAATGATGACTGAAAAAATCGGAACTGTTTGTAATCAAGAATGTGATTCATATAAATACGATAAGGCATTGTAACTCCATCAGCTTGATCAAGGAGTGTGACTTCACTTGCATACGATGCCGGAGACATAGAACCTGGATAGCGCTCTAACTGAAAGTCATTGAGTTGTATTGCAAATGGCAAGGTACGCTCTATAGAACCATAAGCAATATCAACCGTAATATTCCCTAATGTAACTGTTTTTGCTTCTCCGATTTCACCTGGTGTCCCTAAAACAATGATCGAATCTTTTTTGTCTTCAGAACTTAGCTGTAACGTTAACGCATCAGCACCTTTCATCATAGGGCCTTTTGCCGGTTTGGATACGAGTTTCATAACCCCTTTAGGAATAAAAGATCGTAATACGAAACCACTTTGCTGCGTTTGGAACAAGGTACGGCTTAAAAGCTCATTTTTACCTGCATCAACAGAGCCGGATTCTTGGGTATTCATACTCAAAGTATTGAGTTTCATATCATGACTCATCATGATCTTATCTCCATCAACGCTCAAAGAAACAACCGGTTTTTCGAATTTTTGTCCTGATTCAAAATCTAAAACGATGTCGTTAGCTTCAAAAAAATCACCTTTGTTCAAGCTGACTTGTTCTCCGCTTCCTCCTGCTGTAATCATCATATTAAGTATTGGCTCACCTTTAGGATCACTCACAGCTTCCAATCGGGCATCACTCATGTATCCATCTAGTTTAACCTTAACTTCTTTTCCATCAAACGCCAACGTACGTTCAAATCTATTAGTCAAACGCTTTGAGAGGAATAATGGTTCTTGAAACGTAAAAGATTTCCCCTCATTGTGTACATTAAACGTCACGTATGGCTCATTGCTTATGATAATATTATTGCTTTCACCCTCTCGAATGTGCATCACACCCTCATAACCAAAGTAGCGGGTTACGGCAGCACCGACCAATATAATCAAAAACGAAACGTGAAAGATAAATACCAATACTTTTTCTTTTCGCGCCATTTTGAACTTAATGATATTAAGCAATAAATTAAGAGCAAGAAGCCCCAGCAATATCTCAAACCATCGTGCATTGTATATATCCGCTTTAGCCGTCATTGTGCCATAATCATTTTCAACAAATGTAGCGTAGCCTATAGTGATGGCAAATATCAGCATGAGAACCACCATGGTTTTCATAGAACTTAAAATAGAATGGATTTTATTCATAAGGAACCTATCGTAAAAATATAGTCGCAATTGTAGTGCGTCTAAGGTAAATATATGTTAATTCACTATTAATGATATTACACGCCCTCAAGAATCATCGCCTCTGCGATACGCTTAAACGCCGCAATGTTTGCACCGTCAACAAAGTTTCGCTCTCTGCCATGCTCTTTTGCCGTTAAAGCTACACGCTTGTAAATCTGACACATAATTTCATTAAGTTTAGCATCTACTTTTTCGTAACTCCACTTTTCCATAGAAGCATTTTGACTCATTTCAAATTCACTCACCGCGACACCTCCTGCGTTGGAAGCTTTACCAGGAGCGAATAAGACCCCTTCTCGTAAAAAAAGTTCAATTGCCAAAGGCTCTGTGGGCATATTTGCCCCTTCAACTACCGCTACACAACCGTTTTTTATCAACATTATCGCATCTTCTTCG
>JAMCPS010000157.1:33426-34615 GCA_023379705.1 Campylobacterota bacterium | reverse complement strand
ACCGCCTACAGCAGTACCGCCGGTAACATAACGAAGAATGTACGATTTACCGAAGTTATGCAGGCAATCGACGGTACCCTCATCGAAGGAAGCACCGGTATTCGTCTCTCACAGTCACTCAATGCCGCTACCCACTCAGCGAGTATCGATATCTACGATTCACTGGGGAGCAAACACACCCTCAAGATGGATTTTCGAAAAACAGGTGTTGACGCAGTAACAGGAGCTACATGGAGTATGAAACTCTCCGTTCCCGCACCCGGTGAAATCAATACCATCGCGCCGCTCAATGAAATCAGCGGGCAGGTCAGCTTTGGTCCGGACGGTTCACTCTCCTCCTATACCCCGACCAATGTCAACTATACCGGGAATAACGGCTCTTCACCGAACCAAAACATCAATATCGATCTTGGAACGTCCAACGCATTTGATGGAATCACCAGTTTTGACGCAACGTCTGGAACCAGCGGTATTTCCCAAGACGGTTTTCCGGGAGGAGACATCGTAGGTATCCGAATTGACCAAAGCGGTACATTGATCGGATCATTTTCAAACGGAAGATCCTTTGGTCTCGCACAAATCGGGATGGCAAAGTTTACCAATAACGAAGGTTTGGTTGCCGATGGCGGAAACGTTTTCTTGCAATCGGCTAACTCCGGTGATCCGATTATCGGAACGGCGGCAACTGCGGGACGCGGATTCATGCAATCCTCGGCGCTCGAAGCCTCGAACGTTGATTTGTCTAAATCATTGACGAATCTCATCATTATTCAACGGGGTTATCAGGCCAACGGTAAAACGATTACCACATCCGATACGCTACTGGAAACATTACTGGGAATTAAACGATAATTTTTAGGAGGATAGCCGCCGAGGGAGAAGCTCGACGTACTTGAATCTTAAGGAGTATACAAAGAAAATGAAAAAGCCCCTTTGACGCTGCTGTTGTCAAGTGGGATGATGAAATTATGCGCCACTAAAGTAAACGAATGGTAATACAGCTATAATTACACATGCGATGGCGAACACTTAAGAAAAAAACACAATCCATATCCCCCAAAAGTCCCGTAATTTTTTATGCCCCTTTTGCTTCCCGCGCACTTGCCTTTATTACCGATATTTTTATGATTGGCCTCCCTATTTCTCTGATTTTAATGGTTACTTTTGGATACGACCAAATGCATACGGC